>NZ_LKHP01000016.1 GCF_001440545.1 Caloramator mitchellensis | reverse complement strand
TTAAATATGTCAGGCCTTGCCTGACAAATGTTCCATGGTAGCTCAATGGTGGAGCATCCGGCTGTTAACCGGAGGGTTGGAGGTTCGAGTCCTCTCCATGGAGCCATTTTTATTTTTTGATAAAATATTAATGAAATAACTATAGCCATATGAATGATAAGTAAATTCATTCATGTGGCTATTTTAGTATAACATTGACAATATATTTTATTGATAAAAATACTAAATATTGGTATAATTTACTTGTGAACATTATGTGCACAACAATTTATTTCGCCGCACAATTTAGGGACTTTACTTTGGTAATTGGTATAAACTCTATACTTTGAGGGAGGAGAGAGTATGGAAGTTAAAAATATCTATGAGGGGTTTATTTCCGTAGATGATGCATTATCATTTAAGAGAAATGATGTTAGAGAAAACTATAAGGAATTTGTAAATTCTGCTGCTGTTCAGCTGATGTCACTTTTGGATTTTGATAAGCACTTTGTTAGAGCTGACGGAACCAAAGTTTATGATGAGGATGGAAATGAATATATCGACTTTTTAGGCGGTTACGGCGCTCTAAATGTAGGTCACAATAATAAAGAAATTTTAGCAGAAATTAAGAAGGTATTGGGGCTGCCTAATATATTACAAGCTTCAATTTATAATTTTGCTGGAGCCCTTGCAAAGAATTTAGCTTTAATTGCTCCTGGAGATTTAAAGAGAACCTTCTTTGCAAATAGTGGAGCTGAAGCAGTTGAGGGAGCGCTTAAGCTTGCAAAAATAGCAAGTGGTAAAAGCAAAATAATATATTGTCAAAATTCATTTCACGGCAAAAGCTTTGGAGCACTTTCAGTAACCGGCAGAGAAAAGTATCAAAAACCTTTTAAACCTCTTATGCCTGAAACATATCCAATACCATTCGGTGATGATAAGGCGCTTGAGGATATACTAAAGATGGGGGATATGGCTGCTTTTATTCTTGAACCTATACAAGGAGAGGGTGGAATAATTGTTCCTCCAAAGGGATATTTAAGGCGAGTTAGGGAATTATGCGACAGATATGGAGTATATTTGATTATTGATGAAATACAGACTGGATTTGGAAGAACAGGATATATGTTTGCATCTGAAGAAGAAGGCGTTGTTGCAGATATTATGTGCTTTGCTAAATCAATTGGGGGAGGCTATATTCCAGTAGGCGGTTACATAGCAAGGGAAGATATTTGGAAAAGGGCATATGGAAGTATTGATAAGGCATTTTTACATACATCCACATTCGGTGGAAACACAATAGCTTGTGCAGCCGGTATTGCTACTTTGAAGTTTATATTAGAAAATGAGCTTCATAAGAAGGCAAGAGAGATGGGAGATTATTTTTTAAGAAGATTAATGGATTTAAAGGCTAAATATCCGGTGATAAAGGATGTAAGAGGAAAGGGATTGATGATTGGTATAGAATTTGAGGAACCAAAGGGAATTTTAAACGCTTTAACAGCTGGTAAATTATCAGAAGTATCAAAGGAATACTTCGGTTCGCTTGTTGCTGGAAAACTTATGAATGACCATAGAATTATAACTGCATACACATTAAATAATCCAAATGTTATAAGATTAGAACCACCTCTAACTGTTACATATGAGGAACTTGACAAAGTAATAAATGCATTAGAAAATATATTTGAGAAGAATTCGAGCTTTTTCAGCATTGGAATTGACAGTGGCAAGCAGGTTTTAAAATCAATTTTTAAACGTTAGAAAGGAAGTGAATCAAAGGCAGGGGGATGCCCTTGCCTTTATATTATGAAGGAAGTTACTGCAGCGATAATAATTGAGGATGATAAAGTACTTATAGCAAAACGAAAGGATGGTAATATTAAAGGTAAGTGGGAATTTCCAGGTGGTAAGGTTGAAAAAGGAGAATCCTATGAAGACTGCCTTATTAGAGAAATTAAAGAAGAGTTAAACATAGAGATTGAAATAATAAAACATTATCAAACAAATATTCATACATATGATAATGGCGTAATTAAACTTATAGCTTTTATAGCAAAGGCAGAAACATTTGATTTTGTTTTATCTGTTCATGACGAGATTAAATGGGTCGATGCTAGTGAACTTTTAAATTTTGATTTAGCTCCGGCTGATATACCTATCGCTGAACAGCTGATAAAGGATATTAATAATAACATTTTGTAAATTTAAAGGAGGATACGATGAAGACAATAGCTTTAATCCTATTCGCAGCAACCTACATACTTCTACTTGCTTATCCTAAATACAGAACATATATTTCTTTAGTTTCGGCAGCATTGTTTGTGATTATAGGAATACTTCCGTTTAACAAGGTATTGTATTCTATAGATTGGAATGTCGTATTAATGATTACAGGAACTATGGGGATAGTTAATTTGTTTATTGAATCCAAGATGCCTGCTCTTTTGGCTGATGTAATTATAGATAAAGTATCAAGCATCAAATGGGCAATTATATCGCTTGCAGTATTTGCGGGAATAGTATCGGCTTTTATAGACAATGTTGCAACAGTTCTAATAGTTGCGCCTGTCGCAATTAATATAGCAAAAAAACTTGATATTTCGCCAGTGTATATAATAATATCCATTGCTATATCATCTAATCTACAAGGAGCTGCAACTTTAGTTGGAGATACAACCTCGCTTTTATTGGGTGGATTTGCAAAGATGGACTTTATGGACTTTTTCTTTTTCAAGGGAAGGCCAGGACTATTTTGGATTGTTGAGTTTGGTGCCATAGCAACAATAATTATACTTATTATTTTCTTTAGAAGCTATAATCAGCCAATTCACCTTGAAGAAAAACAAGAAGTTGAAGACTATTTTCCAACTTATCTATTAATCTCAATGGTTTTATTATTGATATTTGCTTCATTCATACCAAACAAACCATCAATTACAAATGGATTAATCTGCACAACTTTGCTAATAGTTGGTTTAATTAAGGAATTAATAATTAACAAAAATAAGCATGCGATTAATAACACATTATTACAAATTGACTATGAAACTATATTGCTTCTGATGGGACTGTTTGTTATAATTGCAGGGATAACAGAGGCTGGTGTAATTAACGACATAAGCAAAATATTTTTAAAGGTTGGAGGAAACAACTTATTTTTAATATATACTCTGATTGTATGGTTTTCTGTTATTGTGTCTGCTTTTATTGATAATATACCTTATACAGCTACGATGCTGCCAGTTGCCTCGATGATTGCAAAGAGCATGAACATCGAACCATACATATTATATTTTGGGCTATTAATAGGGGCCACACTTGGAGGCAACCTAACTCCAATTGGAGCTTCTGCTAATATTACTGGTCTTGGTTTATTAAAAAGGGAAGGCTACGAAGTCAAGGCAAGAGATTTTATGAAACTTAGCGTCCCTTTTACTATAACTGCTGTTGTCGTAGGATTTATACTTACATGGGTGACATTCACTTGATTTCTTGAGTTCTTGAATTGTTTGACAATTTATATTTTGGAGGTTATTATGTTTGATTGTCATATTCACACTGAATTTTCATCCGATTCTAAAATGAAACTTGTTAGTTCATATGAAAGAGCAAGAGAACTGAATATGGGGCTTATTGTTACTGATCATATGGACTTAAAATACCCAGATGAGGGTAAATTTCAATTTGACGTTGATAGGTATTTTGAAGAATACTACCGACTAAGGAATGACTATTTACTAATAGGAATTGAGCTTGGACTAAGAACAGATTGTATAAATGAAAATAGAATGCTAGTACAAAAGTATCCCTTCGATTATGTAATAGGTTCTGTTCACGTCGTTGATGGTGTTGATATATTCCAAGAGGGATTTTATGAAAACAGAGAGAAAAAAATATCCTATGGACACTATCTTAATTTTATGTTTGACTGTGTAAAGAATGGAGAATTTTTTGATAGTTTAGGCCATATTGATTATGTCACAAGATATTCAAGATATGATGATACAGAACTTTATTACGATGAATTTTCTGATTTAATTGACGAAATTTTAAAGATTGTAGCAGAGAGGGAAAAGGCTGTTGAATTAAACACAAGGAGATTAGACAATAAAATAGCTGCTCAAAATATGCTAAATATACTTAAAAGATTTAAAGAATTGGGCGGACAAGTTGTAACAATCGGCTCTGATGCCCACGATACTAATTCAATAGGCAGAAATTTTGAAGCAGCAAAAGAAATTGTATCAATGAGTGGACTTAGAACAGTTTACTTTAAGGAAAGAAAAATACAATTTATTAAATAGTTCAATAAAATGCTCTTCTAAGAATGCTTTAGAGGAGCATTTTTATGTGCTTATCATATTAAAACAATTTTGAAATTTGAATATATGATATTGAAAAATTGCGCAAGTATAAGGTATAATTGTATTATTTAAGGGGGGTGATTTTATGTTAACAAAGGATGAATTTCGCTTTAGTCTAGATAAATGTCATGTTTTAAAAGTTGTAGACAGCTATTATAAAATTACTGATGAAGAATTGGCAAGTAAAATTTATGAAGATAATTTAGAAATTTTAAGGAGCAATATCAACCCCATAGGTGTTTTTAAAATAAAAGAAAAGCTTTATGATTATAACTTTGAATCTTTAAATGGGTGTAGATTCATAATATTTACTTTGATAAGTTTAGGAAGTAAAATAACAGAATATATTGATGATTTATTTAACAGGGGAAAATTTTCAGAAGGGGTAATTTTAGATGCTATGGCTAGTAATTTATTATTTGAATATAACAGCCAAATGTATGAGTATATTTTTAACTGGGCATCAGATAGAAATCTCGGTATCACTTGCAGAATAGCTCCAGGAGATGGTGAAATACCTATCGAGTATCAGGCCAATATTCTAGATAATATTAATAATGTGAAGGATTATGGCTTTTCAATTGTAAAGGGTTATGCACTTAATCCTCCAAAGTCTATGGCATATGTTCATGGAGCAGATGAAGGTTTAGAAAGAATTAAAAGGCTGCATAGCTGTTCTATATGTCTTAATGAGAATTGCAGTATTAGAAAAATAAAAGAAAAAGCAAGGGGACAATTTAAAAGATAAGAAGTATATGAATTTATTTTTTAAAAGCATTATAATATTCACAATTCCATGAAAAAATTCATGGGATTTACTTTTAAGTTTACTCTTTCTTTAATACGGATACAAAAGGATTGTTTTTTATAAAGAATCTCCATTCAAAATCCTTTGCCTCTTCAGCATAGTCTATTCCAATCCTTTTATCTGACATTATTTCAAAACTTTCATCGTTGTCAAGGATGTAAAGTTCATCACCAAGGAGGCTTATTCCGTTTAATATTTTATCTATACTAAAGGCTTTACACAATTTTCCCGGGCTATTTGTGAGATTTTTCCTTTGCAAAGGGTTAAGTTCATTATATTTTTTGCCAAATCTGTTTTGAGTCAGCAAATCTAAACCTTGTAATGGCTCTACAGCTCTTACTAAAACTGCACATGGCATACCTTCAGTTTCAGTAACAATGTTTAAGCAGTGATACATTCCATAGATAAAATATATATACGCAGTTCCAGGAGGACCAAACATCACTTCATTTCGTTTTGTCTTTTTAAAATTATATGAATGACATGCCTTATCGATAGGACCGATATAGGCCTCAACCTCAACTATTTTTCCTATCAATAAATCTTTTCCAATTTTTCTAACAAGTTTTTTTCCTAATAAATCCTTTGCTACTTCAAGTGTATCTCTATCATAAAACTCAAAAGGAAGCTTCATTTTACACCTCATCTGTAAAAAATATTACATTATATATTTTAATTATTACAAAAAATAAATTCAATTACAAATATATATTATTTTTATTATCTGAAAATCTATAAGAGAATAAGAAAAAAGAAATTAATCAACATTAATATGGATAAATTTAGTTTATTCCATTTTGATTTTTTTAGCAAAAAATAATAAAATCAATATATAGTATATATAAAACAATAATACATACAATATATTGGGGTGATAATATGAAGTTTACAGAAAATGCAATTAAAGTTCTTGGAAAAAGGTATCTTGCAAAGGATGAAAATGGAAATGTTATTGAGACACCTGAGGAAATGCTAAGAAGAGTTGCACGAACAGTTGCTGATGCGGATAAAAGATACAATAAAGAAGCTGATATAAAAAAAACTGAAGATAAGTTTTTTGATTTGATGGCAAGTCTTAGATTCTTACCTAATTCACCAACTTTAATGAATGCAGGGAGGCCTTTAGGACAATTATCGGCTTGTTTTGTTCTACCAATTGAGGATTCGATGGAGGGAATATTCGATTCCATAAAAAATGCTGCACTTATACATAAATCAGGAGGAGGAACAGGATTTAGCTTTTCAAGGTTAAGACCAAAAGGTTCTACAGTTAAAACCACAGGAGGAGTTGCATCCGGGCCTGTCAGTTTTATGAAGGTTTTTAACTCTGCTACAGAGGCTGTGAAACAAGGGGGAACCCGAAGGGGTGCGAATATGGCTATTTTAAGAGTAGATCACCCCGATATATTGGAGTTTATTAAGTGTAAAGAAGATGATAAAGAGATTACAAATTTCAATATAAGCGTAGCACTTACAGAAAAATTTATGGAGGCAGCTATAAAAGGTGAGGATTACGAGCTTATAGATCCAAATACTAAACAAGTTAAAGGAAAATTAAATGCCAAGGAAGTATTTGAACTAATAGTTAAAGGTGCATGGACCAATGGAGAACCCGGTATTGTATTTATTGACAGAATGAATCAAACTAATCCTACACCAAAACTTGGGGAAATTGAAAGTACTAATCCATGCGGTGAGCAGCCGCTGCTGCCATATGAAAGCTGCAATTTAGGCTCGATTAATCTTGCTAAAATGGTGAAAAAAGTTGGGGATAAATATGAAATAGATTATGACCTGCTTGAAAGAACTGTATTCGATGCAGTTCATTTTCTTGACAATGTAATTGATGTAAACGTCTACCCACTACCCGAGATTGAGAGAATGACTAAACTTACAAGAAAAATAGGGCTTGGAGTAATGGGATTTGCTGACCTTTTGATTTTGCTTCAAATTCCATATAATTCAGAAGAAGCAGTAAATCTTGCTGATGAATTGATGAAATTTATAAATTATAAGTCAAAGGAGGCCAGCAGAGAATTAGCTAAATTAAGGGGACCCTTCCCTGAGTTTCATAATAGTATATATAAGGAAGGGGAACCATTGAGAAATGCTACAACTACTACGATAGCACCTACAGGAACAATAAGTATAATAGCGGGTGTTTCATCTGGAATAGAACCTTTATTTGCTGTGGCATTCTGGAGAAATGTAATGGACAATGATAAATTGGCAGAGGTTAATTATTTATTCGAAGGAATTATGAAGGAAAGAGGGCTCTACTCTAAAGAGCTTATGGATAAGGTTGCAGAAGTGGGAACTATTCAACATATTGAAGGCATCCCGGATGATATAAAAAGAATTTTTGTTACTGCCCATGATATAACCCCAATATATCATATTAGGATGCAGGCAGCTTTTCAAAAGTGGACGGACAATGCAGTATCGAAAACAGTTAATTTTAAGAAAGAGACAACTATTGAAGATGTTAAAACTGTTTTCTTACTTGCCTATAGATTGGGCTGTAAAGGGGTAACAATTTATAGGGATGGAAGTCGTGAAGGTCAGGTTATTAATGTTGGAGATAAAAAAGAAGATGACAGAACCTCTAGGCCTAGAATTAGACCTGAATTTACAATGGGAATAACTGAAAAGGTAAGAATAGGCTGTGGCAATTTATATGTAACTGTAAATTATGATGAAAACGGCATTTGTGAGGTGTTTACTAACCTCGGAAAGGCAGGAGGATGTCCATCACAATCAGAGGCAACTGCAAGGCTTGTATCTGTTGCTTTAAGAAGTGGAATGGATGTTAAAGAAATAATAGAACAGCTGAAGGGAATCAGGTGCCACTCAACTTTAAGGCAAATGGCAACAAATAAGGAAATAAAGGTTTTATCCTGCCCTGATGCTATTGCAAAGACTATTGAGAAACTAATTAATATTAAAGAATCAGATAAAGTTAGAGAGAGTATAAGTGCTGATTTGGATATAAGAAATCTAATAGAAACAGAGAAAAAAGAAATATGTTGTCCTGAATGTGGGCATTCGATTACTCATGAGAGTGGATGCGTTATTTGCCCAAACTGCGGATATTCAAAGTGTGGCTAAAATTTATTTGACATATTTGGAAAATTATATATAATATAATAATAACAAGTGAGCGCGCATAAGGTATTCCGAGCTGCGCAGGGGGCATGTTTCCCTACACGTGAAGGTTCTCACGGAGTCACTTAATGTGATTTCGTGAGAATTTTATTTTTTGTTAATTTTTGAAAGGGGGATAAAAATGCTGAAAGTCTTAACTGAAAAGGAAAGAAAGATAGTAGAAGAATATCTTGAAAGAAATCATATTGAAACTACCTTTTTAATAGGAAACGTAAAGTATTTCGGTTTTGAGAACAAGAAGGATGTAAGAAGATGCGGTGATTATTTTGGCTATTTTGAAGAAGGGGAACTAAAGGGAATTATCCCATTTTATAACCTTGGAAGCTGTATTCCGCATTTCGAAAGTCAAAATGCAGTTCCGTATTTTATTGATTTAATGAAAAACAGAGACTTTAAATATCTATTAGGCATGAGAAGGCTAGTTGAGCCGCTTTATAATGGGATAAAAGATTTTAAACATAACGCAAGTGTTGATGAGGATGCATATTATGTGAATAACAATTTTAAACATTTTAAATTAGAAGGCATTGAAATAAAGAATTATTATGAATTAAACTTGGAAAAAGCAGTTGAGTTTATAGTTGAGGCCAATAGGGTAGGATTTAAAAATACAGCTTACAGCATTGAAGAAGCAACTAAAACACTTAATCAAAGACCAGTTGAAGAGGATTATTTGTTTGTCTTAAAGGATGGAAGGATTGTAGCAACAGGATGCATTCAAACAACAACTGATAAGATAGGACAAATAGGCGGTGTTTATACAACACCAAAGGAAAGAGGCAAGGGATATTGTAAAGCAGTAGTATCTGAACTTTGCAAAAGGATAATTGATAGAGGAAAAACCCCAACTTTAATGGTGAGAAAAAACAATACACCTGCAGTTAGGGCATACGAGTTTCTAGGGTTTGAGTATTACGATGAATACGTTATTATTGAATTTTAGGCGGTGATTTGATGGGGATAATATGTGTAAAGGATTTAAAAAAGGAGTTTATAATTTCAAAAAGAAAAGGATTCTTGACAAGAGAATATAAAAGGATTGAAGCAGTAAAAGGAATCTCGTTCGAAGTTGAAGAAGGTCAAATGCTCGCTTTTATAGGTCCAAACGGTGCAGGAAAATCAACAACGATAAAGATGCTAACAGGAATTTTAAATCCAACAAGCGGATATTCAAATGTTTTAGGCTTAGATCCTCAGAAGGATAGGAAAAAATTAGCATATGGCATTGGAACTGTATTCGGACAAAAATCGCAGCTTTGGTTTCACCTGCCTCCGAAGGATACATTTGAATTATTGGGGAACATTTACGGAATTGAAGGCCTTGAGCTTAATAAAAGAGTGGAATATTTATCTGAGGTTTTGGAAATAAAGGAGCTTCTTGATATTCCGGTTAGAAAAATGTCACTTGGACAGAGAATAAAATGCGAAATTGCAGCATCGCTTCTGCACAGACCCAAGGTTATTTTCCTAGATGAGCCAACTATTGGTCTTGATGTAGTTGCAAAGAAAAATCTAAGAAGCCTTATAAAAAGAATTAACCAAGAGGAGAAAACTACTATATTTCTTACAAGCCATGACATTGGAGACATTGAAAAGTTATGTAAAAGAATAATTATTATCAATCTTGGAACTATACTCATGGATGATAGTGTAAAAAAGCTAAAATACAAGTATGATAACAAAAAGATAATATCACTGCGTTATACAGATGATATAGAATTTAATTTAGAAGGAGCGAAAGTTTTATCACAAACTACAAATGCAGTTAGAATAGAGGTTGATACTGAAGATAATGACATAGATGAAACTGTTGCAAAGCTTTTTAAAATTGGAAAAGTTGAGGATATTTCCATTTCTTCAAGGCCCCTTGAGGAAATAATAGCTGATATCTATAGCTTAAGGGGGGAGGGAGAATGAGAAAGTATATAAAGATATTCACAATTAGCATAAAAAATAATACTATCTACATCAAGGATTTTTTAATAGGAAATTTGTTTACTTTAATTATAATTACAACTTTTTATTTTCTATGGCAAAAAATATATGAGCAAAACATTAAAACAGGTTTTACTTTTCAGGAGATGCTCTGGTATCTTATTTTAAATCAGTCTCTCCACCTGCAATACAACAGGATATACAGAACTGTTGGGCAGGATGTTAAGGGAGGAGAAATAGCATATAAGCTGAACAAACCCTATTATTATCCTCTTTATGTTCTGTCTGACAATCTGGGGAGAAATTTATTGGATTTTTGCATAAACAGTATTGTTGCTCTTATTATAGGCATCAGTTTTGTCGGGCTAATAGAGGGATACAAATTTTATTTTATACTTCCGTCAGTTTTAATTATAATTTTAGGAATATTATTAAATCATTTAATTCATATAACAATTTCATTATCAGCCTTTTGGGTAGAGGAAAATATGCCATTTGCATGGATTTATGGAAAGCTTATATTTGTATTTGGAGGACTTTTATATCCCATAAGCCTTTTACCGAAGTCATTATATAATTTCAACTATTATATGCCATGGTCTTTTGTAATGTATCACGTATCAAAGACGGCTATCAAGTTTAATATTAATGATTTTATCTTTACATTTATAGGACAGAGCATATATATTTTAATTTTTTCTTTTATTTTATGGTTTATATACATCAGGGGGGTGAAGAAACTCAATGTTAATGGCGGTTAGAAGGCATTTAAAATTGATATTAGTATATATGAAATATAATTTAAAGAGCAGCATGGAATATAAGGCTAGTTTTTTAATTCAGATTTTTGGAATGATTTTAAATAATGGCTCATTTTTGATATTCTGGTGGGTTATTTATAAAAATGTCAATAAGATAGGTGGTTATGGATTTTCAGATGTTATTATTCTATGGGGGCTTGCATCTTCAAGTTTTGGGCTTACCTATATATTGTTTGGCAACTTAAGAGAACTATCAGAATTCATTATTTCTGGAAGGCTTGATAGCTACTTGATTCAGCCTGTGGATGTAGTTTTAAATGCTGCAGCATCAAAGATGGAGGTTTCTGCTTGGGGTGATTTGGCATATGGGTATATTCTATTGTTTTTATCTGGAAGATATTCACTAATCGATTTTATACTTTTTACTTTATTCACTATAACAGGAGCAATAATTTATTTTTCTATGCTTCTTATTCTAAACTCACTCGCTTTTTATTTTGGAAATGTAGACAGCACCAAAAGGGCTGTAGATTCGTTTTTTATTTCCTTTTCAACCTATCCAGAGGGAATACTCAACAAGTATTTTAAATTTATATTTTACTCTGTGGTTCCTGTAGGTTTTTCAATATACCTGCCAGTTAGCATTTTCAAAAGTTTTAGTTTAAAAGATACTATAATTGTTATAATTTCGGCGATAGTTTTCCTAGCTTTATCTTATAAGACATTTTATGCCGGACTAAAAAGGTATGAATCAGCTAATCTTTTAGAAGCAAAAATATAAGGTGGGCATTTCCCACCTATCTATTTATATAGTGCAATAATTTATTATACAAAGAAATTACTAAAACATATAAAATTAGAACAAAAACAAAGGTTAATGTTCTTTCTACCTTAGAACCGTCGGCAAACAATACAGGTCCTAAACCAAAAAAAGTAATGATAAGAATTAATGCTAAGAAAGCTATATTTATAAGAAATTTTTTCATAAAAATCGTTCCCTTCTAAAAAGTATAATTTAATTATACAATATTATTTTATTAGTTTCTATAAATAATAAAAAAGCTGCCTCCAATGAGGCAGTTTAATAGGGTTAATTTATATTAATAGAGAAGAAAACCATATTTATTTTTCAACCTTCAGGTAATTAACAAGTATTCTTGCAGCTTCGCCCTTTGTTATTGGTTGCTTTGGTTGGAAGAATCCCTTAACAGGAGTTATTATTTTTAATTCATTTGCAATTGCTATATATCCTTTGTAATTCTTAGAAATTAATTTAGCATCCTTAAAGTTTAATGTATAAAGATTTGAAAGTTCAGCTACAAATCCACCGCCCATAGCCTTTATTATCCACTTTGCTGCATCCTGCCTTGTAACATTTGAATTAGGATTCTTTTCCTTTTCGGTTATTATTCCCTTTTGAATTGCAATTTGATAATAGTTGTCATATTCTTTTGAAGCATCTTCTGTGTAAATAACATAAACAGGCTCTAATGTTCTTACTAAATATTTAATAAAATCCTTTTGCTTAATCATCTGATTTGGATTAAATTTATCTGTTTTATCATCAATTATTCCAATATCAGTAAGAATATTAATGTCATTATTATATGGGCTATTCTTTATATCAGTAAATGTTACCTTTTTGTTTTCTATAACTATCTTACCGTTGTAGTCTAACATATCTCCAGTTTTTGCATCTATGTTAAAGCTTGAGGATTTAAAAGTATAAACCAATTTAGTTGAATATGAAACCATCTTTGAATAATCATAATATCTTACATAATTTAAACCAAATGGGTTTTTTGAAAAGAGTATCTCAAGTGCCTTATCTTTGCTTATTACTCCTTCAATTGATGGAAAAATGACATCGCTCCAGTTCATACTGTAGCTTATAATTTGACCATCATATGGATTTACACCTAAATTAAATCCTTGGTTTAAAACTGAAACATTTTGATGAATTCTCACATAGCTAAAATAATATTGATTAGTTCCATTGTATTCAATATTTTCCTTATATTTAGTTTGATTAAACCTGTCAGGCTGCATAGATTTTATAAAATCTTCAGCAATTTTTCTGCATTCTTCCTTACTATACTTTGGAGTTTTATCTTTTTCCTCAATATAAGGATAACCTTTGGAATAATATAAAATCTCACCAGTTACGGCGTCAATTGAAGCACTTAAGTAATAGTATTTTAATTTATCATCTGCATTTTTTGAGTATCCAACAGACCAAACATAACGATTTGTATACATGTCATAACTTAAACTCAGATATTCATTCTTAAATTCTCCTGTCAGACCAAATTTATTAGATAGTATTTCCTCAACCTTTTCCTTTGAAATCAAATTTTTATTTTCGTCTATAGCTTTAATCTCCTGTGGAGTTAGAACCTGTGCATCTCCGCCTTTTCCTCCCATTGACTTTTCATTTGCATATATAATATTGTTTTTTACTATTTCTCCTGTAAAGGCGTCTATTGGAAAAACATTATTTTTAGGAGTATAAATTAACTTGATGTTTCTTTCCTTTTTGTCATAATCGTAATATATTGAATATGACAATTCCAATCCCATCTTGTCATCAAAAATACTCTTTGCCTTTTCTAATGAAATAACATTTTGAAGACCTGGAAGGGAATAATGGTCATATTCAAAGGCATAATTAATAACTTTCAGTGTATTACGTTCTAATGAGATATTTATGAAATTATCCCTATATTCAATGCCATTTACCTTTCTTACATATCTAAAATCATAAGTATTTGAATACAAAGAAGTTTCCATATTATCAACAAATATAAACTCGCTGAATTTTTCTCCAACTAACTTTTTTATTTTAGCTTCAGCTATTTCCCTTGCTTTTTCTTTAGAGAATTTGGGTATTTTGCTCCAAGGCTTCATATTCCCATCATAGGAATACATGGATATAACATATCCATGGTTTGCATCAACCTGAATCGATATGTTGCTGTTTTTACTGCTCCAATTAAGGTTCCATATACTTTTATTATTGTAATTTGTAAGTTCATACCTGAAATCAAGATTTTTATCATTGAATTCAAAGCTTGACTTAGCTATAAGTATTGCACTTTTTAAATCTATTTTCTCTGTTGTAGCTGCATTAACCTTTACAAACAAACCAAAGGCAATGGCTAAAGATAATAATATCGACAACAACCTCTTCATGCTAAATTCCCCCTTTCACACTTAACAATTTGACACTATATATTGGAATAATGTTCCATGAATTTTTTGTTAATTAACAGTTTAAGCATTAAATACGCCTTAGATTTGCATAATAAATATATAATCATTTAACAATGGTTTAACATAATCTTGATAGTTCTTAACAATTCTAACAATTAAAATTAAGGTGTAAAATGAATTCCAATAGAAAGGGGATTTAATATGAATAGCAAAAAAATTTTAACAGGATTATTAGCAGGGATATTAACTTTATCATTTACAGCATGTGCACCAAAAAAAGAATCTAATCTGGCGGGAATAGTTAAAATTGACGGTTCAAGCACTGTTTATCCTATAACTCAAGCAGTAGCAGAAGAGTTTAACAAGGAAAACCCAGATGTAAGTATAACAGTTGGTATTTCAGGAACTGGCGGCGGTTTTAAAAAGTTTGTTGTTGGTGAAACTGACATAAACGATGCTTCAAGAAAGGTTAAGCAAGAAGAATTAGATAAAGCAAAGACAAATGGAATAGATATGATGGAATTAGAAGTTGCGTATGATGGAATAGCAGTAGTAGTAAATCCAGAAAATAACTGGGTAGACGATATTACAACAGATGAGTTGAAGTTAATTTGGGATAAGGATTCAAAAGTTGTTTACTGGAGTGATGTAAGACCTGAATGGCCAAAGGAAAAGATTAAATTATATGGTCCAGGAACGGATTCTGGAACATTTGATTACTTTACAGCTGAAATAAATGGAGAAGAAAAGAGAATAAGAACAGATTATACAGCAAGCGAAGACGACAACGTTTTGGTACAGGGTGTAGAAGGAGATAAGTTTGCGATGGGTTTCTTTGGTCATTCTTACTATGAAGAGAACAAAGATAAACTAAAAGCACTAAAAATAAATGGGATAGAAGCAACAACTGAAAATATTAAGAATGGTAACTATAAACCGCTTTCAAGACCACTGTTTATATATGTGAATACTAAAGCACTTGAAAGACCTGAATTAAAGACATTTGTTAAATTCTATCTAGAAAAAGCAAAGGATTTAGTTGAAGAAGTAGGCTATGTACCTCTAGATGATGCTAAGTATCAAGAACAACTTAACAAAATAAAATAATCTGAGGCACCCTATTGGGTGCCTATAGCCACGTAAAGAAGGGAGAAAGAAATGAAAAAGATTCAGTTTTCCAGTAAAGAGAACATGAAAAAAAGAGAAAAAATAATAAAGGTATTCCTAACTTTTTTGGGTACCATTTCTATTTTTACGACATTAGGAATTATTTTTTCACTTTTTGAAGAAACAGTCCAGTTTTTCTCTAAAGTTCCGATAGTAGAGTTCCTAACAGGTAGGGAATGGACACCGCTTTTCCAACCGCCAAGATTTGGAGTATTGCCATTAGTATTAGGAACTACTCTAATAGTTATAATATCAAGTATTATTTCTATACCAATAGGACTTGGAAGTGCAATTTATCTGAGTGAATATGCACCTAAAAGGGTAAGAAAAATACTTAAACCAACGCTTGAAATACTTGCAGGAATTCCATCGATTGTATATGGATATTTTGCTCTAACTGTTATAACTCCAATCATAAAATCCATTTTCCCAGAAGTAAGTGTATATAATGCCCTGAGTGCAGGCATTGCTGTAGGAATAATGACTGTCCCACTTGTTTCATCTCTAAGTGAAGATGCCATGATGGCAGTGCCAGATTCATTAAGACTCGGAGCTTATGGTCTTGGGGCTACTAAACTAGAAGTTGCAACTCAAATAGTTGTTCCTGCAGCTCTACCAACAATAATAGCATCATTTATACTTGCAATCTCAAGAGCGGTTGGAGAAACTATGATAGTTGCAATGGCAGCAGGATCAACTCCCAAAATGACATTAAACCCACTTGAGAGCATTCAAACTATGACGGGGTATATAGTACAAATTAGTATGGGAGATGTGCCTTACGGGTCAATAGGGTATAGAACACTCTTCGCAGTAGGGGCATTACTTTTCATTATGACATTGATGTTAAACGTAATTTCCAGATATGTCATGAGAAAGTACAGGAGGGCATATTGATGAATGAGTCTCAAAGAATTAAAAGAAGAAAATTTAAAAATTCTATTTTTCATGCAATTATCTTTGCTTGCACATTGTTTGGGATTATAGTGCTTGCAATACTACTATATAGTATTTTAAACAAAGGACTTAGATGGTTGAGTATTGAATTTATAACTAATTTCCCTTCAAGATTTCCTAAAAAGGCAGGAATCTTCCCGGCTCTACTAGGAAGTTTGTGGCTCATTGTATTAACGGCCATAATTGCTTTTCCAATAGGTGTTGGAACAGCTATTTATCTTGAGGAATATGCAAAGGAGAACAGATTTACAGAATTCATTAAATTAAATATTGCAAATCTAGCTGGAGTTCCAGCAATTATTTACGGTATGCTTGGACTTGCAGTTTTTGTAAGAGCATTAGGTTTTGGAAGAAGTATTTTAGCTGGAGCACTTACAATGTCTCTTTTGATTTTGCCAACTATTATTATATCTTCGCAGGAGGCACTAAGAACAGTTCCTACATCATTAAAGCAGGCATCCTATGCACTCGGAACTACTAAATGGCAGACTATAACAGGTGTAATACTTCCTTATTCGATTCCGGGAATTTTAACGGGAACAATTCTTGGAATTTCCAGGGCTTTGGGTGAGGCAGCTCCTTTGATAGTAGTTGGAGCTTTAGCATATGTGTCATTTATACCTGCAACTCCGTTTGATCAGTTTACAGTTTTGCCTATACAAATATTCAATTGGTCTAGTATGCCTAAAAGAGAGTTTCAAAACGTTGCAGCCGCTGGAATTATAGTTTTACTAGCAATACTTCTATCTGTCAATTCCATAGCAATAATCTTAAGAAATAAATATCAAATTAGAATGAAGGACTAGGAGGATAATATGGAAACTGTATTAAATGTAAGAAACTTGAATTTTTATTACGGTAATAATTTGGCTCTAAAAAATATAAATATGGATATATACAAAAACAATATAACTGCATTTATCGGTCCATCCGGTTGCGGTAAATCAACATTTCTGAGAACTTTGAACAGGATGAATGATTTTATAGAAAATACTAAGGTTGAAGGTGAAATATTATTCGAAGGAAAAAATATTTATTCTAAAGAAATAGATCCTGTTGAGCTAAGAAGAAGAATTGGAATGGTATTTCAAAAACCAAATCCATTTCCTAAAACTATATATGAAAACATTGTGTATGGATTGAGAAATAACGGAGTTAACAAGAAGGATATTCTTGATGAAGTAGTTGAAAAAACGCTAAAATCAGTAGCACTCTATGATGAAGTTAAAGATAAGATTTATAAATCTGCTTTAGAGCTTTCAGGTGGGCAGCAGCAAAGATTATGCATTGCAAGGGCAATTGCTATGCAACCTGATGTTGTTCTAATGGATGAGCCTACTTCTGCCCTTGATCCTATTTCAACTATGAAGATAGAAGAGCTTTTATTAGAACTTAAGAAGGAGTATACTATAATTATAGTGACTCATTCGATGCAGCAGGCAGCAAGAATTTCTGACCAGACGGCATTTTTCTTAAGTGGTGAAGTAATTGAGTATGACAGAACCGACAAAATATTCGAAAACCCGAGGGACAAAAGAACAGAGGATTATATTACAGGTAGATTCGGTTAAAAAGGAGAGATTTTCATGACAAGATTGCACTTTCAACATCAACTTGAAGATGTGAAACACAAATTACTTAGAATGGGTTCGCTTGTAGAATCAATAGTAGATATGGCCGTTACATCTTTAAAGGAACAGGATTTAGAAGCTGCTTCAAAAATTGCATTGGAGGACGACAAAATTGATTCAATGGATATAGAAATAGAAATGGATTGTATGAAGCTTTTAGCACTTCAGCAGCCTTTGGCAAAGGATTTGAGGACAATTGCAACAGCGCTAAAAATAATAACCGACCTAGAAAGAATTGGAGACCATGCAGTAAACATTGCTAAAATCACATTGGAAATAGGCAAAGAACCACTCATAAAACCTCTTATTGATATTCCAAGAATGGCGAGAATTGCACAGGAAATGATTAGGCTTAGTCTGGATGCATATGTAAAGGAAGACATTGAACTTGCAAAGAAGGCGGCAGAAATGGACCAGCAAGTAGACGATATATACCAGGCAATAATAGATGAACTGCTTCAAATGATTGTTGATGACCCTAAAATTACAAAGCAGGCCACAAAACTTATGTTTGTTGGAAGATATTTAGAAAGAATTGCTGACCACACAACAAACGTATGCGAACGCATAATCTACATGGTTACTGGCAAACTAGAAGAAATTAACTAATTGGTGACATTCACTTGATTTCTTGACTTCTTGAGTTGTTTGTCAATTAGGACAAAAGCCCCATTAATAATTTCAATGGCATGGGTAACTTCACTAAGACACCTTAGCTTTTCTTTTTTTCGAAATACCTATTCGCATAAGCCACTGTAATCAGTGACTCTATAGCTTATAAAGAATTATAGTCTTTTGAATAGTCTAAAAGAAAGAGGTGCTAAGTCTTGAGATGAATGACACCTTGAAATTATATGGGGCTTATTTTAAAACTATATTTATATTAATTGTTTTGTTTTATATGGTATGATTATAATTTTTTCATGTCACTAAATGGGAATACTTTAAATATTGCATGCCCCTTTATGTGATCAAAGGGTATTGGACCTATATATCTGCTATCCTCACTTACCTCTCTATTATCGCCTAATACATACACAAATCCTTCAGGAATAATCATATCGATATTTTCTTCAGCATATGTTTCCGTTCCTTCTGAAAGATATGGTTCATTTACCTTTTCGCCGTTTATAAACACGCTTCCACTTTTTATCTGTAATCTATCGCCAGGTAGAGCAATCAATCTTTTTATATAAAGACCTCGTCCTTTTTCACCCGGGTCAAGTATGATTATTTCGCCTCTTTTGAAACTCTTTGTATATAAGCTTATTTTTTCTATAGCAACTCTGTCGTTATCGTGCAGTGTAGGAATCATAGAAGGACCCGAAACCTGAACTATATCAAATATAAATCCCTTTATTGCAAATGCAATAACCGCAGCTATAGCAATGGATATTACCCATTCTTTGATTTCAGTTAATATTCTATCTCTCATGTCAATACCCCCTAACAAAGATATTATATACCAATTTTTGAAAGGTTACAAATTAAATTTGTTTGAACAATTTTAGATAATTTTAGTATTGATGTATAATTTAATCAATACAGGGAAACATATAAAAGAAAATAGTCAAAATTGTCGAAAATTTTTCACAATTGAGAGAGGAATTTTAAAATCTATGGAGAATATATAAAATAAGGCATCTATTTAGCAATAAGGGGGAATTTACATGAAGGAATACAAAATTGATAACATCAGAAACATTGGTGTAATTGGACATGGTGGAACTGGAAAGACAACTTTAATCGAGGCAATATTGTTTGATTGTAAAGCAACTGATAGAATGGGTAGAGTTGAAGATGGGACAACAGTTTGCGACTTCGACCCAGAAGAAAAGAAAAGACAGATTTCAATTTCTACAGCTGTTGCACCATGTGAATGGGGAAACTATAGAATAAACTTTGTTGACACTCCAGGATATTTCGATTTTGTTGGAGAAGTTTTAGAAGGATTAAGGGCTGTTGACTCAGCTATAATTACAGTATGTGCTGCTTCAGGATTGCAGGTTGGAACTGAAAAGGCATGGAAATATGTGAATAAATACAAGATACCAAGAGCTTTCTTAATCAATAAAATGGATAGAGAAAATGCTGATTTTGATAAGGCATTTAAACAATTAAAGGATAAATTTGGTCTTTCAGTAGCTGCACTTGAAATTCCAATAGGAAATGAGGCGGATTTTAAGGGAGTAGTCAGCATATTAGAAAAGAAGGCTTTAATTTACGATCAAAAGACCAAATCGATGGTTGAAACGGAAATACCAGCTGATTTAGTATCAGTTGTTGATGAATATAGAAATATATTGATGGAATCTGTAGCTGAAACTGATGAGGAATTATTAGAGAAATATTTAGGAGAAGGAGAGCTTTCAGACGAGGAAATATTGAAGGGATTAAGAAAAGGTATTTTAAATTGTGAAGTAGCTCCTGTATTCTGTGGTTCAGCACTTTCAAATGTTGCTATGGCAACGCTGCTCGACTGCATAGTTAATTATTTCCCATCACCAGCTGATAGAATTGAATTTAAGGGTAAAAATCCTAAAAATAATGAAGCTGAAGTTAGGAAATCCAGTCCTGATGAAAAATTTTCAGCATTTGTATTTAAGACAATAGCTGACCCATTTGTTGGAAAGCTTTCAATGTTCAGAGTAATATCAGGAAGTATATCTTCAGATTCAGTTGTATATAATGCAACTCAAGATAAGACCGAGAAGGTTGGAACTATATATGTTTTAAAGGGAAAGAATCAGACTCCAGTTCAAAAATTGTCTGCTGGAGATATTGGAGCGGTAGCAAAACTGCAGTATACTATGACAGGTGATACTTTAGCGGATGCAAGCAAGCCAATAGTTTATGACGGCATTGAATTCCCAGAGCCTGCTATTTCAATGACATTCAAGCCAAAATCTAAGAATGATGAAGATAAGATTTCAACAGGATTACACAAGCTATTAGAGGAAGACCCAACATTTAAGATATCAAGAGATGTTGAAAATGCAGAACTAATTATTTCTGGAGTTGGAGAGCTTCATCTTGAGGTTATTGCAAGTAAATTAAAGAACAAGTTCGGTGCTGAAGTTACACTAGATATTCCAAAGGTTCCATATAGAGAAACAATAAGAAAGACATCCGATGTTCAAGGTAAGCATAAGAAACAATCTGGTGGACATGGGCAGTATGGCGATGTTGTTATAAAGTTTGAACCACAGCATGAAACGGAAGACTTGGTTTTTGTTGACCAAATCGTTGGTGGTGTTGTTCCAAGACAATATATACCTGCTGTTGAAAAGGGACTTAGGGAATCAATGAAAAAGGGTGTTCTTGCAGGTTATCCTGTAATCAACTTAAAAGCAACATTACACTATGGTTCTTACCACCCTGTTGATTCCTCAGAAATGGCATTCAAAACAGCTGCTTCGCTGGCATTTAAAAAGGGTATTAAGGAGGCTGACCCTGTCCTTCTTGAACCTATTATGCATTTTGAAATAACTGTTCCGGATGAATATATGGGAGATGTAATAGGCGATATCAATAAAAGACGCGGTAGAGTTTTAGGAATGGAACAAAAAGATGGAATGCAAGTGATAATGGCTGAAATGCCAATGGCAGAAACATTTAAATATGCCACTGATTTAAGGTCCATGACTCAGGCAAGAGGAAGCTTTACAAGTAAGTTTGAAAGGTATGAAGAAGTCCCAGCAAATATAGCACAAAAGATTATTGAAAATGCTCATAAGGAAAAGGAAGAAGATGAAGAATAATAAAAAACCCGGCACTGCCGGGTTTTTTTATGCACTTAATGTTGAGTTATAAGTAGTTAGGTTTAATTCTTTTTCTGAATTTGAAACTATAACTGTTCCAACTGCGTCTCCAGTTACATTTACAACTGTTCTTGACATGTCGAGAATTCTGTCAACTCCTATTATTATCCCGATACCTTCTATTGGAAGTCCTACAGATTGTAAAACCATAGTAAGCATAACAAGACCAACTCCTGGAACTCCAGCTGTTCCTATTGAGGCTAAAGTTGCAGTAAGAATTATCATTAATTGTTGGGAAATGGTTAAATCAACACCATAAATCTGTGCTATGAATATGGAAGCAACACCCTGCATTATAGCTGTTCCATCCATGTTTACTGTTGCACCGAGCGGAATCGTAAAGCTGGCAATTGATTCAGGTACACCAAGTTTTTTCTCACATGTTTCGAGGTTAACTGGAATAGTTGCATTGCTGCTTGATGTTGAGAAGGCAACAACCATTACTGGCCAGAATTTCTTGAAAAAGCTTACAGGATTTACTTTTCCAAGTATCTTTAACAATGAACCGTAAACCAGTAAAACTTGAACTAACAAAACAAATATGATAGTTAGTGCATATTTTAAAAGAGGCAATAACACATCAATACCCTGGAATATAATAACGTTAGAAATCAGTGCAAATACTCCGTATGGAGCAAATAGCATTACTATTCCTATTATTTTCAGTAAAACTTCGTTGATATTTTCCAATACATCAAGTAAAAGCTTTCCCTTTTCTCCAAATAGGGCCAATGATATGCCAAACAATATTGCAAAAACTATTATTTGAAGCATTTCACCCTTTACAAGAGCTTCGAATGGATTTGTTGGGATCATATTAACGAATATATCCATTAAGAAAGGTGGTTCAGTTGGCTTAAACTCCTTAGGAGCAGGTATGTTTATTCCAATACCTGGATTTACTATATTAGCTACAAACAACGCAATTGTGATTGCTAAAGCTGTAGTCAAAAGGTAGTATGCGATTATTTTTCCGCCAACACGGCCGAGCTTTTTAATATCTCCAATGCTTGCAGTTCCAACAATTAGTGAAACTAGAACAAGAGGAGCAACCAGCATCTTAATTCCTCTTAAGAATATATTGCCAAATGGCACCAGCATCCATTTGCTTAAGCCTTCGTTGAATGGTTTTGGAAAAAAGCTATTAGCCAATATTCCAAAAACAATACCGGCGATAAGTGCGATAAGAACCTGATTTGCAATTGACATTTTCTTTTTATTCATTATAACACCCCCTAAAAATAAAAAATTATAACAAATATATGATAACATAAGGAAGATAAAAAATCCATAGTTATTTTAAAAATCTAACAAATGAATTATGAAACTTATAATATTTCAAAAATAATGCCGTATTAAATCGGAAAATATGCAAAAAATACTTAAAGGGAGGGATAATATGTCGGATTATAGAATAAATTTTGGAAGTGTGATTGGACCATCTGATACTAATAAAATATATGATATCCTGTCTATTCTTAGTGAAGATGATGAATTAATAATTACTATGGATGGAACGGATGTGCATCAAAGCGATGAGATTACTAAAATATTGGAAATGAATGGATTTGATGTTAGTCAAAAGGGAGGTCATGATGATAATAAGTATCATCTGATTGCGAGGAGAAGGTGAGTATATGGAAATTAGGAATAAGAAGGACGGAAAGAGATATAAGTTCAATTTTAATTTAGAGCATTTCGGAGAGTTTGTGCCTAGTTTTTTCAAATGGATTTTACCACAAGAGCAAAGAGAGAGAATTAGAGAAATAAATAACAGATTAAAGCAATAAAAGATGGCGATTTAGCCATCTTTTATTATTGTAATATATTAACATTAGGTGTATAATATCATTAAACGATATCGAAAATCGATAAAGGAGTGATATTTTGAAGGATAAAATTTTAAGAAAATTATTTTTGGGATTTATTCAAATACACATTTTACATCATGCAAAAAAGGAACCTTTTTTCGGTTTATGGATGATTGATGAACTTAGAGAACATGGATATAACATTGGTCCGGGAACTTTATATCCTATTTTGCATTCTCTTGAAAAAGAGGGGCTCTTAAGAATGGAAGAGAAGCTGATAGAAGGTAAAATAAGAAAATATTATTATATAACAGAATTTGGAGAGGAAATTCTTGATGAATCTAAGAAAAGAGCAAGCGAACTATATCATGAAATTTTAAAGTGAGGTGAAATGATGTTTAGATTTGAAAATGTAAAGTATAGAAATATACTTGATATTAAAAAACTTATTATTGAAGAAGGAAAAATAAACTGTATTGTTGGGGAGAGTGGGAGTGGTAAGACGACTGCTTTAAGATTATTGAATAAAATGATTAGTTGTAATAGTGGCGAAATTTACTATAAAGATAAGCTTATTGAAAATTGGGATTCTGTTTTATTAAGAAGAGAGGTTGTGATGACTCCGCAGGTGCCGGTTATGTTTAATGGAGATATAAGGGAGAATTTATTAATAGGGCTAAAGTATTCAGGAAAAGATTTGGTTGACGATGAAAGATTAATTGAGGTAATGAAAATTGTTAATTTGAATAAATCGTTGGATGAAGAGGTTCAGAATTTGTCCGGAGGAGAAAAACAAAGGGTTGCGCTTGCCAGGGTTTTGGTTATGGAGCCGGAGGTTTACGTTTTTGATGAACCATCTTCGGCTCTTGACGATGGAACTGAAGAGAAAATTATTGGAAATATAGTTCAATATGTTAAAAATAAAAATAAAACGCTAATAATGGTTACACATTCTAAGTCTTTGGTAAACAAATTTGCTGAAAAAGTTATAGAAATTGATAAAGGCAGGATAGTTGGGGGTGAAATTTAATGAATGGGGTTATACATCTAGATTTATACCAGATGATTTCGGTTTATCTTTTTGTTTTAATACTTCTTATAATAGTTAAAAGAAGAGGAATAAAAAGAGAAAGAGAAATATTAATTTCAAGCGTAAGAATGACTCTTCAACTGATTTTAACTGGATATGTATTAGTCTATATTTTTAAAAATCCAAGTCCTATTATTACAATTAGTATATTAATTATCATGGAGATATTTAGCATAAACAATATATATAGCCGTAATAAGAAAAAGCTTACAAAAAGATTAAAATATATTATAGCATTGTCGCTTACATTTGGAACTGTGTCGAGCATATTGTATTTTTTATTAGTTGTAGTTAGAATTTCGCCATGGTATAATCCGAGATATTTTATTCCAATAGCGGGGATGTTAATTGGCAATTCGATGACTGGCATATCATTGGGCGTGTCAAAATTAATAGGAGATATGGAAAAACAAAAGGATGAGATTGAAATGGCGCTTATGCTTGGGGCAACACCTAAAGTTGCTGTTAAAAATATAATTGACAATACATTTGATTCTGCAATACTACCTACGATAAATTCAATGATTGGTATGGGAATAGTGTTTTTACCTGGCATGATGACGGGACAAATTTTGTCTGGGACTTCTCCTTTGACGGCTATAGAATATCAAATAGCAATAATGCTTGGAATATTAGGAAGTGTATCTATAACAGTAATAATATTTTTGGAATTGGCATATAAATCATATTTTAATGAAAGTGCACAGCTAGTAAATGATTAGTTTCTTGGGGATTAACCTCAAGAACTTTTTATTTTTTGAGAATTTTTTTGTAAAATGAAGACGTATAGAGATAAATTGTAATATTCTCAAATAACAAATAAAATAAATGATTACTGTCCAAAAATTAAACTTGATTTGCGTATAAAAGAATGTAAAATTAAAATCAGAAAGGTCAAAGAAAGTCAAAGTCAAAATCAAAGAGCATTCCTACTATGAATCGAGGTGAAAAAATGGCGAGACTCTCGGATATAATCGAAAATTTTATAAAAAACATGCTTGATAAAAGTCAGCAGGATTTTTTAGAGATACAGAGAAATGAACTTGCAAATCTATTTAACTGCGCTCCGTCTCAAATTAATTATGTTCTTGAAACAAGATTTACAGTAGACAAGGGATATTATATAGAAAGCAGGCGTGGAGGCGGAGGGTTTATTAAAATAACAAGGATTAAAATTAATAATAATGATTATATTAAAGAGGCTGTATGGAATAATATAGGAGAAGAGATAACACAACAACAAGCCGAAGGTTATATTGAATTTTTTAAAGAAAGAGGATATCTTACAGAACGAGAAGCAGCACTTTTGAGAATTACTATAAATGATAAAGTTTTGAATATTGCAGGAGAAAACAAGGATAGAGTTAGGGCATCAATTTTGAAGACTACTTTGATAAACTTATTATAATTTAAATAAATGTAACTAAAAAGAATTACTCTTAGAAATTCAAAAAAGGTTAGATTATTTAGGCTGAATTGTCAAACAATTCAAGAAGTCAAGAAATCAAGTGAATGTCACTTATGGAGGTGGGTGTATGTTGTGTCAAAATTGCAATCAAAGAGAAGCAAATGTTCACATCACAAAAATTGTAAATGGTGTGAAGCAGGAAATGCATCTTTGCGAAGAGTGTGCAAAGCAGAAGAATGAATTTAACATGATAAATCCGTTTAATCTTGCTACTCCAATGTCGTTTCAGAATATACTTGAAGGATTTTTTGAGATGATGGGTGGAGTGCCGCAGCAAATACCAGAGCCTGTGACTTGTCCTGTTTGCCATCAGAGTTTTGATGAGTTTAAAAGAACAGGCAAAATGGGATGTGCAAACTGTTATAGAACTTTCAATAATGAAATTACACCAATAATAAAAAGAGTTCATGGAAATATAAACCACACTGGTAAGGTTCCAAAGAGAACTGGTGGTATTTTAAAGATTAAGAGGGATATAGAAAAGTTAAAGGAAGAATTAAAAATAGCAATTATGAATGAGGAATATGAAAAGGCTGCAAAGATAAGAGACCAGATTAAGGAATTGGAATCAAAGCTTTAATGAGGGGGTGGTTTAATGTTGTTCAATAAAAAGGAAAACAATATTGTTTTGACAAGCAGGGTAAGGTTAGCAAGAAATATAGATGGAGTTCCTTTTCCACAGAAATTAAATGAGAAGGAGATAAATGAGGTCATTAAAAATGTTTCTGATTCTATACTAAATAGCAATTCAGCCATTGCGCATGAGTTTAATCTGATCAAATTAAAAGATATAAAGCCGCTTGAAAGGCTATCGATGATTGAAAAACATCTTATAAGCCTTGACCTTGTTAATGAATATTTAAGGGCTGCGGTGCTTTTAAATAGAGATGAAAATGTATCTATTATGATAAATGAGGAGGACCATATCAGGCTACAGGTAATTTATAACGGATTTAAGGTTAAAGAGGCCTATGAGTATGCGAATAAATTAGATGATTTGATAGAAGAGAAAATACAGTATGCCTATGACTCAAAGTTTGGATATTTAACAAGTTGTCCAACGAATGTTGGGACGGGTATAAGAGCTTCAGTCATGATTCATCTTCCTGCTCTTACAATGACAAAAAACATTAATAATATTCTAAATACTGTTACTCAGGTTGGTATGACTATGAGGGGCATTTATGGAGAAGGCAGCAGCGCAATGGGCAATATATATCAAATCTCCAACCAGGTTACTCTTGGTCTAACAGAAGAAGAAATAATAAACAATCTAATCGCGGTAACAAAAAAGATAATTGACCAGGAAATGAAGACAAGAGAAATGATTCTTGAAAAGCAATCTGCAGAGGTTGAGGATGATATTTACAGGTCAATTGGAATATTGAAATATTCAAGAATGCTATCATCCCAGGAATGTTTAAATCTTTTATCTAAGATAAGAATGGGAATAGAAATGGATATAATTAAGGATATAGACTTTAATAAGATAGACGAGTTACTAGTCAAGGTTCAGCCCGCTACGCTACAGTTAATAGAAGGCAGGGAATTAGATTCAAAGGAAAGGGATATTATAAGAGCTAAAATAGTTAGGGAATCATTAAGATAAGGAGGCGATATAATGTTTAATGGTTTTACTGAAAGAAGTCAAAGGGCTCTTCAGCTTGCTGCGGAAGAAGCAAAGAACTTAAACCATAGTTTTATTGGAACAGAACACCTTCTTCTTGGGATAATTAAAGAAGGTGGTCAAGGAGCAAAAGTTTTAAAGGATTTGGGAGCCGACGAAGATAAGATAAGAAATCTGATAATAGAAATCGAAGGAAAGGGTGAGGAGTATTTTAATTTCCACGAAATACCCCTAACTCCAAGAACAAAAAGAATAATTGAGCTTGCAAGAAATGAAGCCAGAGCCTTAAATCACAACTTTATTGCACCTGAGCATATGCTGCTTGCTCTTTTAGGTGAAGGCGAAGGGGTGGCAATTGCAGTTCTTTCAAAACTTGGCATAGATATTTCAAAGATAAGAAATGAAATATTGAACACTTTAAACGTCGGAGAATTAAATCCAGGATTTAAAGGAAAACAAAACACAGGACAAAAGCAACGACAAACAAATACTCCAACACTTGACCAGTTTGGAAGGGATTTAACTGAACTTGCAAGAGAAGGTAAGCTTGACCCTGTTATTGGACGTGAAGGTGAAACTGAAAGAGTAATTGAAATTTTATCTAGGAGAACAAAAAACAATCCATGTTTGATTGGAGAACCTGGTGTTGGTAAAACAGCAATAGCAGAAGGTCTTGCACAAAAGAT
Source organism: Caloramator mitchellensis (assembly GCF_001440545.1). NCBI lineage: Bacteria > Bacillati > Bacillota > Clostridia > Eubacteriales > Clostridiaceae > Caloramator > Caloramator mitchellensis. The sequence continues at coordinate 8,762 of NZ_LKHP01000016.1, read as the reverse complement.
TATCGAAGGAAATGTTCCAGAAATATTAAAGAATAAAAGAGTTGTTACATTGGACCTTTCTGGAATGGTAGCAGGTTCAAAATATAGAGGAGAATTTGAGGAAAGACTAAAAAAGGTAATGGAGGATATAAGAAAGGCAGGAAATATAATTTTATTTATCGACGAAATCCATACTATTATTGGTGCAGGTGCTGCTGAAGGGGCAATCGATGCTTCTAATATACTAAAACCAGCGCTAGCAAGAGGAGAAATACAAGCGATTGGTGCTACTACAATAGATGAATATAGAAAGCACATTGAAAGAGACCCTGCGCTTGAAAGAAGATTCCAGCCTGTTCAAGTTGGCGAACCTACTGTCGAAGAGTCAATCCTTATACTAAAGGGATTAAGGGATAAATATGAAGCTCATCATAAAGTTAAGATAACTGATGAGGCTCTTGAAGCTGCAGTCAATTTATCACATAGATATATTACAGACAGATTTTTGCCTGATAAGGCGATTGACCTTATGGATGAAGCTGCCGCAAAGGTAAGATTGAAAAATCTTACTGCCCCACCAGATGTTAAGAATCTTGAAGAAGAACTTGAAAAGGTAAGAAAGGAAAAAGAAGAAGCTATAAACACACAGGAATTTGAAAAGGCTGCAAAATTAAGGGATAAGGAAAATGAGATTAAGGAGCAGCTAGAAAAGATTAAGTCCGAATGGCAAAATCAGAAGGATAGTGAAATCCTCGTAGTATCAGTTGAGGATATAGCAAATGTAGTTTCAAGATGGAGTGGAATTCCTGTTAACAAATTGACTGAAACTGAGTCAGAAAAGCTCTTAAAACTTGAAGAAATACTTCACCAGAGAGTGGTTGGTCAAGAAGAAGCAGTAAAGGCAGTTGCAAGGGCAGTAAGGAGAGCTCGAGTTGGTATTAAGGACCCTAAAAGACCTATTGGTTCATTTATCTTCTTAGGTCCTACAGGTGTTGGAAAAACTGAACTTTCCAAGGCGCTTGCTGAAGCTATGTTTGGTGATGAAAATGCGATGATAAGAATAGATATGTCTGAATATATGGAAAAACATACTGTATCAAGGCTAATAGGTTCACCTCCAGGATATGTTGGATATGAAGAGGGAGGACAGTTAACCGAAAAGGTTAGGAGAAAACCTTATTCAGTAGTATTATTCGATGAAATTGAAAAGGCTCATCCGGATGTATTTAATGTTCTTCTGCAGATACTTGAAGACGGTAGATTAACAGACGGTAAAGGAAAGACTGTTGATTTTAGAAATACAATTGTTATTATGACATCAAATGCAGGGGCACAGACGATAAAGAAGCAGCAGACAATAGGCTTTGCAGCAACTACGGAAAAGGAAAGAGAAGATTCATATGAAAGAATGAAAAACAATGTAATGGAGGACTTAAAGAAGACATTTAGGCCGGAATTCTTGAATAGAATAGATGAGATAATAGTTTTCCATCAGCTTGAAGATAAGGACATCGAAAAAATTGCTGAACTTATGTTAAAGAGTGTAATTAAGAGACTAAAAGATTTAGAAGTTGAAATAGAATTCAACGAAGAAGTAGTAAAGCATCTTTTTATACAGGGATTTGACCAAACTTATGGTGCAAGACCGTTAAGAAGAGCAATAACTAAGGCTGTTGAAGATAAACTCTCAGAGGAAATGTTAAAGGGAAATATTAAAAAGGGTGATAAAGTAATAATGAAAGTAGTCGACAATGAAATTGTTTTTGATAGGGCATAAAAATTTTATGCCCTTTTTTAATATCTTTCTTTACAGTGCGTATTTTATTAAATATAATGTAATTGCCAAGTAATTAAGGAAGTGATAAAATGGGAAAAACAAAGTCCGTTTATATATGTCAGGAATGTGGATACGAGTCTCCAAAATGGATGGGCAAATGTCCAGGATGCGATAGCTGGAATACATTCGTAGAGGAAGTAAAAAGCCAAAAGGCTGTAACTTTTTCGGAAGTTAAAAATGCACCTGTGAACATAAATGAAATTGAAATTACTCACGAGATTAGATATTCAACTAAACTTGAGGAGCTTGATAGAGTTCTTGGAGGTGGAGTTGTAAGGGGCTCGCTTGTTCTTGTTGGAGGAGACCCTGGTATAGGAAAATCAACACTTCTTCTTCAAATGGCTAACAATGTTGCAGCTGAAGGCAATGTTGTCCTATATGTTTCTGGGGAAGAGTCTGCAAAGCAGATAAAGATTCGTGCAGAAAGGCTAAATGTGTTAAGCAAGAATCTTTTTATTTTATGCGAAACTGATATAAATGAAATAGAAAAAAATATTCTAAATGTAAATCCCAATGTTATTGTTATTGATTCTATTCAAACTATATATAGACCGGAACTTCAATCGGCACCAGGAAGCGTTAGCCAAGTTAGGGAGGCAACTTCCGCGCTCATGCACATTGCAAAAAAGCAAAACATTGCAACATTCATCGTAGGTCATGTTACCAAAGAGGGTTCAATTGCAGGACCAAGGGTTTTAGAGCACATGGTTGACACAGTATTATATTTTGAAGGGGAAAGGCATAACACCTATAGGGTTTTAAGAGCCGTAAAAAATAGATTTGGCTCAACTAATGAAATAGGTGTTTTCGAAATGAAGCACGGAGGGCTCGAGGAAGTTTCTAATCCATCTGAAATGCTGCTTTCTGGAAAGCCTAAGGACGTATCAGGGTCATGCGTAGTTTGCACAATGGAGGGAACACGACCAATATTGATTGAAGTTCAGGCTTTAACTTCATTAACAAGCTTTGGAATGCCAAGAAGAATGACAACGGGACTTGACTACAATAGGACAGTTCTTTTAATTGCAGTTTTAGAAAAAAGAGTTGGTATGCACATACAAAATCACGACGTTTATGTTAACATTGCAGGAGGATTAAAGGTTGTAGAACCTGCAACAGACCTTGGGGTTTTATGTTCTATTGCATCAAGCTTTAAGAATATTCCCATAAGCAGCGAAACAGTAATAATAGGTGAAGTTGGATTAACTGGAGAGATAAGAGGGGTAAATTTAATCGACAAGAGAGTATTTGAAGCAAAAAAATTAGGTTTTAAAAAATGCGTTATTCCAAAAGAAAATTTGAAGGGTCTTGAAAAGGTTGATGATTTAATTATTGTTCCTGTGGACAATATTTATGAAGCTTTAGAAGAAGTGCTAGGGGGATAGTTATGAGAGATACAAAAGAAGTTGAGCTTTTAAATGTCTTAAGGTTAGTAGCACCAGGAACGCCGCTTAGGGAAGGGTTAGAGAATATATTAAAGGCAAAGACGGGTGGACTTATTGTAGTAGGAAATGAAGAACAGATAAACAAATTATTAGATGGTGGATTTTTTATTAACAGCGAATACTCTCCAGCATATTTATATGAGCTTGCTAAGATGGATGGTGCGATAGTATTAAGCGATGATTTAAAAAGAATTTTGTATGCAAATACACAAATAATACCAGATTCAAGCATACCAACGCTTGAGACTGGAACAAGGCACAGAACAGCAGATAGATTTGCAAAACAGACTGGAAATATTGCTATTGCAATTTCTCAAAGAAGAAATTTAATTACAGTCTTTAAGGGAAATATAAAGTATGTATTAAAGGATACGAGCATGATTTTAACAAAGGCTAATCAGGCTATACAAACTCTTGAAAGGTATAAGTCTGTTTTGGATGAGGCTGTTACGAATTTATCTGCGCTTGAGTTTGAAGATTTGGTTACTATTTACGATGTCGTAACTGCAATTCAAAGAAGCGAAATGGTTATGAGGATTGTTAATGATATCGAAAGATATGTTATAGAGCTTGGCAATGAAGGAAGACTTATTTCACTTCAGCTCAATGATTTGGTAAGTTCTGTTGAAGAGGATGAGATAAGGCTAATAAGAGATTTTGTTATCGACGGAAAGGATTTCAATGAAGTTTACAAGTCAATAAAGGGACTTTCATCTGAAGAGCTTTTGGAATTATCTATTATTTGTAAGCTGTTAGGTTACAACCCTGACCTAATGCTTGATACTATGGTATCATCGAGGGGTTATAGAATATTAAACAAGATTCCTAAGCTGCCTCAAATAGTTATTGAAAATATGATTAAAACGCTTGGTGATTTTAAAAGAATACTTCTTGCAAATATTGAAGAACTTGATGAAGTTGAAGGAATTGGAGAAGCAAGGGCAAGGTCCATAAAAGAATGGCTAAAAAAACTTCAGGAACAGGTATTGCTGAATAGAAGAATATAAAAGGCTCGCGAAATGCGAGCCTTTATAACATACTGAATTTACCAAGGGTTTCAATTTTTTCGTTCTGCCTTATTATTATATCGAACAAATTAAGTTCCATAGCATTGCATAAAGCGGCAAGGTAATAAATATTATTTCCAATTTCTGTTTCCAGTATTTCTCTACAGTTGTCGCATAGTTTTCCTTCTATTTGATAGCTCAAAAATTCTGTTATATTATCAAGAGAAGCATCTTCAGGTATATTTTGCTTAGTGGCAACTACTTTTATGCATCCGTGGTTTGTAGCTGCTTTTGCTACAGCTCTATTTATCCTTGAGTTTGATTCGGATAATTTAGTTATTATATCTAATATACTTCTATGTCTTATCAATGAGTCGTGAACCGCGTCCTGAAATTCGTCTATAATGATCTCCTTCATCAGCCTCCACTCCTTGCTGTTTATTATTTAATAATATTATAAATATTCAGACAATGATATGTCAAATAGATTGATATTTATTTTAGGCTATTTTTGAGCCAAAATTCAAGTAATAAAATACAATAATATTAGAGAATATTATATTATTCGATTTATTTAACTATTTTTTAATATTGCTTCAAATTGCGACTTTGGAAATTATGTTAATAAATGGGGTGTTGTTATGTATTCAATTGGTGATAAAGTCCTTGTAAAAAAATACGGTGCAGGTATTATAAGGGCTATTGAAGAGAAAAATATTGATAGTGTAATAAAGAAATATTATCTAATTGAACTGAATAATAATAAGATGAGCATTTTTTTGCCTATTGAAGATGATGAAAAAATAAGGATAATCATAAAGAGAGAAGATGTAGGCAAAGTTTTAGATATATTAAAAAATGGAGTTTATGAACTTCCACATACCTCATTAGAAAGATATAAGTTATATAAAAATGCGTTATTAAGCTATAATATATTTGAATATGCTAAAGCATTGAAGGCAGTTGCTGAAAAGTATAAATCAAAAAAAGCTCCACAGCTAGATTATAAAGCAATGAATGAATTACTAATTCTAATTTCATCTGAAATCAGCATAGCTTTAGATGAGGAGTTTGAAGAAACAAAAAAGAAAATAATTGAAATATTAAATTTAAAAAATTACAAGTGATAAAATTTTATCAAAATTTTTATTATTGAAATTAGTTGAATGATAATGTATATTAATATATAATACATTGGAATAATTTTCAGGAGGTGAATTAATGTTAGAAAAAATATTCAAATGGATATTGACAATTGTGGGTTTTGCATTAGGATATGCAGCCACAGAAATTGCAAAGAACTGGGGTTTTATTAATAGCATCATAGGAACGTCTAACATTTATAGGATTGGATTTATATCAATTGCAATTATTTTATTCGGAATCATATTTTACATTGTTTCTCCATTTATAATTAAATTGATATTTAAACTTACTGGATTTTTAGAGAGCGGTATTCAAAAGATTCCTACAAATGACATAATATTAAGCGTATTAGGGCTTATTATAGGTCTTTTGATTGCTAACTTGCTTATTACGCCATTTGCAAGGTTTCTAGCTGGAAATACTATTTTGTCAATAGTAGGTTCTACATTGACATTAGTTGTCAATATAGTATTTGCAACGTTAGGAGTAAACATTACATTAAAGAAAAAAGATGATTTATACAATGTATTTACTTTCTTAAGAAGATTTAGCAAGGACAAAAAAAGCAAAGCCGATAGTAAGCTTGGAATTTCACAACCTAAGATATTAGACACAAGCGTAATAATCGACGGAAGAATACTTGATATTCTTAAGACTGGATTCTTAGAAGGGCCGATAATGATTCCTTCATTTGTCCTTGAAGAACTTAGGCACATTGCTGATTCTTCGGACAACTTGAAACGTGCAAGGGGAAGAAGAGGACTTGATATATTAAATTTAATGCAGAAGGAATTAATGCTTCCTATAGAAGTAGTAGAAAGGGATTTTGAAAACATTCAAGAGGTTGACAGTAAACTATTAAAGCTTTGTCAAATATATAATGGGAAGATAATTACCAATGATTTTAATTTAAATAAAGTTGCTGAAGTTCAGGGAGTCCCTGTATTGAACATTAATGAGCTTGCAAATGCTGTTAAACCTATAGTTATTCCAGGAGAAGAGATGAATATTCATATCATAAAAGATGGAAAGGAAGCAGGTCAGGGTGTTGCATATCTTGATGATGGAACAATGATTGTAGTAGAAGGTGGAAGAAGACACGTTGGGGAAGTCGTAGATGTGGTCGTTACATCCGTCCTTCAAACCGCAGCAGGAAGAATGATTTTTGCAAAACTTAAGAGTGCATCGTAAGAGGTGATAGTTTGATTTCGGCAATAATAGTTGCAGCAGGCAAAGGAAAAAGGATGGGATTGGGTTTTAACAAACTGCTTGCTAAAATTGACGGTAAAGAGATAATAGTCTTAACGCTTGAAAAGTTCCAGAACTCAAATTTGATAGATGAAATAATATTAGTCGTTTCTGAAGATGAGCTGGATTATTTTAGAGAAAATATTGTAAACAAGAATGGATTTGACAAATGCAGGCTTGTAATAGGCGGTAAAGAAAGACAAAACTCAGTATACAGTGGACTTAAAAATACCTCAAATGCTGATATTGTTCTTATACATGATGGCGCAAGACCTTATATTGACGAAGGGATGATTAACCGTTCAATAGAAGCAGCGAGGGAATACGGAGCTGCTACAGTTGCGGTTCCAGTTGTGGATACTATAAAGGTAGTTGAAAATGGTTTTTCAGTTGAGACACTAGAAAGAAGTAAATTATACTCCGTTCAAACACCGCAAAGCTTTAAATATGACTTGATTTTAAAGGCACATCAATTTGCAATGGAAAACAATATCGTCGCCACCGATGATACTATGCTTGTTGAAAAACTTGGCTATATGGTTAGAATTATAGAAGGAAGTTATGCGAATATAAAGATAACTACTATTAATGATTTAAATAAAAGATGATTTTATTAATTCTGGGCTGTCACAAAACACATGTGACAGCCTTTGATATTGTGGGAAAGAATGCAATCATTTAATAATTTTACCTGTAGATTTATGTAAACTAAAATAATATAATAAAATAGAGTTTGTATTTTTATAATTGGATGGGGGATAAAATGAATATTAGCGAATTTGTTTTAAATCAAGAAGCTTTAGGTTCATTTATGTATTTTTGGAACGAAGCAAATAAAGATAAAAATAGCTCAGGTTATGGTCTTGTTAGAGATAGGGCACCATCAAATCCAAGTATATCAAGCATAGCTGCAGTTGGTTTTGGACTTACGGCTATACCTATTGGAATAAAAAAGGGATGGATAAGCTTAAAAGAGGGGATTGAAAGGGTTAATGGCACACTAGATACTCTTTTATATCACGCTGAAAATATAAATGGCTTTTTTTATCATTTTTTGGATTTGGAAACTGCTAAAAGGGTGTGGAACTGTGAGGTATCATTAATAGATACGGCAATTGCAATTTGTGGAGCCTTATTTGCAGGTGAATATTTTGGAGGCGAAATAAGGCATAAGGCTCAAAAATTATATATGAATGTTAACTGGCAGTGGTATTATGATGAAGATAAGAACTGGTTCTACATGGGGTATACCCCTGAAAGAGGCTTTGAAGGTCACTGGGACTTCTATGCAGAACAGCTAATGGTATATTTTCTAGCTTCAGCATCTCCTACTTATCCAGTTAAAGCTGATGCATTTTATAGTTTCTTTAGAAATATTGCAACATATAAAAATTATAGATTTATAAACTCATGGCTGGGCTCAATTTTTACTTATCAGTTCTCTCATGCCTGGTTTGACCTAAGAAACTTAAAGGACAAGAAAGGTGTAGATTGGTTTGAAAATTCTATACAAGCTACCCTTGCAAATAGAGAGTATTGCATAGATAATAGGGAAAGGTTTAAAGGCTTTAGTGAAAATTCTTGGGGTCTTACTGCATGCGACGGTCCGTCAGGATATGAAGGAAGATACGGTTCTTTACCTTCTGGATTATTCAATAATGAAAACATTACTGATGGAACAATACCTCCAGCAGGTGCTGCTGGTTCAATTGTTTTTACACCAAAGGAGTCAACTGAGGCATTGGTCTATTACTACAAGAATATACCAGGTTTGTTTGGCAAATATGGATTTAAAGATGCATTCAACATTGATGTTGAACCATTATGGATAGCTGAAGATTATTTAGGAATAGACAAAGGAATCACTCTTTTGATGATAGAAAATTATAAATCAGGTTTTGTATGGGATACTTTTATGAAGAACGAATATGTGAACAAGGCATTTGAACTAATAGGTTTAGATAAAAACTATAATATATTTGATAAGAGAAAACAAATTATATGAGGCATATTGCCTCTTTTTTATTGTTTTAAAGGGTTTTTTAAAATTATGTAGAATTAATTATATTGATACTATTTTCAGGGGGACGCTATGAATAG
>NZ_LKHP01000015.1 GCF_001440545.1 Caloramator mitchellensis | reverse complement strand
CTGCAGTGAACAAGAGCCTGAATTAAAGGACATCGGCGGCGGACATATGTGCGCATGTCATTTGTATTAATTTGATATTATCCGGCATAATTGCCGGATAAATATACATACTATATAAAGGGGAGGAATGAAGATGAAAAAGGCGAAATTATTAATCGTCCTTGCCGTAGTGCTTGCATTAGGTGTTTCACTATTTGCAGGCTGTGCAAAGGGTGGCGGAGCTGGCCAAACAATTAAGTATAATTTAGGTGCAGAACCAGCTACTATCGACCCACAATTAAACAGTGCTGTTGACGGTGCAACAGTAATAGTTAACACATTTGATGGTCTAACAAGACTTGATGCAAGCGACAAACCAGTTGCTGCAATGGCTGAAAAATGGGAAGTTTCAGCAGATGGATTAACTTACAAGTTCTTCTTAAGAAAAGATGCAAAATGGACAGACGGACAGCCAGTTAAGGCTCAGGATTTCGTTTACGCATGGCAAAGAGCAGTTGACCCTGCAACTGCATCAGAATATGCTTACCAAGTATGGTATGTAAAGAACGGTCAAGCAATAAGTGAAGGTAAAATGGCAGTTGACCAACTTGGAGTTAAAGCAATAGATGATACTACATTAGAAGTAACTCTTGAAGCTCCAACAGCTTACTTCTTATCATTAACAGCATTCCCAACTTACATGCCTGTAAGAAAGGATGTAGTTGAAAAGGACCCACAAGGATGGGCAACTAAGCCAGAAACTTATGTATCAAACGGACCATTCAAATTAAAGGAATGGAGACCAAAGGATGCTATAGTTCTTGAAAAGAATCCAAACTGGTATAATGCTGACAAGGTTAAGTTCTCAACAATCGAAATGAAGATGATAGAAGACCAAACAAGCTCACTTGCAGCATTTAAATCAGGTCAATTAGATTATATAGAATCACCACCATCAGCTGAAATACCTAACCTTTTAGCAAGTGGTGATGCTAAGATATTCCCATACCTTGGAACATACTTCTATATATTCAACCTTTCACCAAATGCTGCTAAGGTTGACCCAGCGGCAGCTAAGGCTATAAGCGATGTAAGAGTAAGAAAGGCATTTGCTCTTGCAATCGATAGAAAGGCAATAGTAGAAAACGTAACTAAGGGTGGACAGTTAACAGCTACATCATTCGTTCCAAATGGTATTCCAGATGCAGATGGATCAGACTTCAAGAAGAAGGACTATTATCCAGCAGAAGGAAATGTAGAAGAAGCTAAGAAACTTCTTGCTGAAGCAGGATACCCAGATGGAAAGGGATTCCCAAAGATTACATTAATGTATAACACAAGCCAAGGACATCAAGCAATAGCAATGGCTATGCAAGACATGTTAAAGAAGAACCTTGGTGTAGAAGTTGAACTTGCAAATCAAGAATGGAAGGTATTCCAGAAGACAAGAAACGATAAGAACTATATATTTGCTAGACATGGTTGGATAGCTGACTATGTTGACCCAATGACTTTCCTTGATATGTGGATAACTAATGGTGGACAAAACAACATAGGTTACAGCAACCCAGAATACGACAAGAGAATTGAAGCTGCTAAGAAGGAAGCAGACCCAGCAAAGAGAATGCAACTTCTTCATGAAGCAGAAGATATACTTATGAACGATATGCCACTTATTCCAATTTACTACTACACTAACGTAGCTTGCATAAAGCCATACGTTAAGGATGTTCATAAGTCAGCTCTTGGATTCGTATACTTCGAATACGGTTATATTGAAAAATAATAAAACATAAAAAATAAACCCGCTATTTTGCGGGTTTATTTTTGCTTGGAGGGTTTTTTCTCTGGGTAAAATATGCACACTCTGTTCCTTGATGTAATACGTTTTGAGTAATGCTTACATGGTCTAGGGTGCACTTTCCATCCTGTTCATATACACAATTTGCCGAACAATTAATGTTTGTCATTCTATCCCCTCCTGATTATATTATCTCACGCATCAGGAATTTTATCCTCCTCAGCGGTGGTAGATACAGTTAAATTTTCATTTAAATCATCATTATACGCTAATTTTTTTTCTTCTAAAAATTTATCTAATGCAGAAATTGACATAAGCATTAAATAGCTTGCATAAACAGAGTAATATAAATTAACAGAGCTTGAAACTTCATATTTGGAAAGCAAATCCCGTTTAAAGGTAAAAGAACGTAAAAACACAGGGGCAAGGTTCACATCGCTAAACAGAGATTTTGTATCGTCCTTAAATTTTTCCTCAGTAACTGACTGCACAATTCCACTATTTTCAATGGATGCTTCTACAAATTTTTTAAGCACTTCAAGAGCCATTTCATCATCAAGAACATCTCTTAAAAGCAATAATGCCTTTATTATCTCTGATATGTCCCTTATAGTGTATTTATATTCAGATTCAAATGTATTAAAAAGCATAATATCCTCATCGAATAAATCAATTAAAAAATCAGCTATTCTTTTGGCAGAATGTTTAAATTTTTCAATTCTCGTCTGCTTGTAACCCTCCAAAAGAGCACTTATTGCTCTAAAATGAGTGACTAAAGAAGAAGGAGAATAATTATTGCTGGACTTTTCAATTTCTCCATTTATTTTTATTCTGGATTCAATTTCAGCACAGCATAGGGCAATAAGCTCACTCATTGAGGTTATCATTGCATCATCCTGAGCCATGCTGCTAGCTCTGTATAGAGATGAAGCAATTAAACATACTTCTCTTGTAGTTAAATCTAAAACAAAATTGAAATTTTCAAAAATATATTTAAAGATTGAATTGGCTTCGCTATTGTAAATTTGATTATTGTTAATTTCTACGAATTTTGAGTATGATAACATCGCTTCAAGTGCAAAGAATTGATTTATAAGTCTTAAATCCTTCTGTTGCTTGATTTTCAGTTCTTCATTTAAATATCTTGTTTTATCTACAACATCAACAAACAATCCATCCTTATTCCTCATATAGGCTGTCAAAAAGTCTATAAAATTTTTAATTTGCCTGTTTGAGACATATTTAAACAACTTATTATTAAATTTGTTGTAATTTAAAAGCTGCATCATCGATAAAACAGCAAACACTTGAGTTTGAACACTGATTTCCTTATCGAAGGACTCGAAATCCCAAACATATTTTCCAGCATTTAATATTTCATGAGGTGCCTCAGAAAATACTGCTTTTGCTTTTTTGTAAAGGCATCTAATGGGCATAAGATTTTCTATAAATTCCTTATCTTCGTCGCCAAATGAGTTCAAGTAGCTTATTTCCTTTTCGCTGAAAAAGTAGGGTAAACCGCATCCAGAATAAAAGAGTGTCCAAAATAAATTATCAATCGCATAATATTCTAACCTTGTAAAGAGTTCTTTTAAGTTATCATAATTTTCCACACACACCACCAGACAAACAGATTTCTATATATATAATATGCTTTTAGGACAAGCAAAGTTACAAAATAATTTAAAAATAAATTTAGTTTAAAACTTTGCGAAATTATTTTATAATAATATAGATTGGAGGTAATATTATGGACATCGGAAAATTACCCAATGAAGTTTTGCACGAAAGCATTTTGAAAAATATTAAAAGAATTAATGAGGAAGTTTATATTTTGCCATCTATTGGAGAGGACTGCGGGGCTATTAGATTCGACGAAGATGTTTGTGTAGTGACTACAGACCCTATAACTGCGGCGACTAAAAATGTGGGGCGTCTTGGGGTTATAATAAATACAAACGACATAGCTTCATCAGGGGTAAGACCCATAGGCATAACAGTAACACTTCTAGCACCCCCCGACTCTAAAATAGAGGATATTGAGAGCATTATGACGGAGGTAATCAATACAAGCAAAGAACTTGGAGTTGATATTTTGGGTGGGCATACCGAAATTACTGATGCAGTTAATAGGATTGTTTTATCGATAACTGCTATAGGGAAAGGAAAAATAAATCAATTTGTTACCACCTCGGGCGCAAAGGTAGGAGATGACATTGTTATGACCGGCTACGCTGGACTTGAGGGGACATATATACTTGCAAATGAGTATTATTCAAAGCTAAAAGACATCGTTGGAGAAAACACTTTGGTAAAATTTTTAAATTCATCACCTGATTTGAGCGTTTTAAAAGCAGGGTTAATAGCAGGAAAATTTGGTGTTCATTCAATGCATGATGCAACCGAGGGGGGAATTTTTGGAGCTGTTTGGGAAGTGGCAAAGGCAAGCAAAATGGGAGTTAAAATTTACAAAGAACAAATTCCTATATTGGATGAAACTATAAAGATATGCAATGCTTTAAATTTAAACCCGTATAAATTAATCTCCAGCGGTTCGATGATTATTACGACTCAGGATGGAATTAAACTTTGTGATGCATTATCCAAAGAAGGAATAGAAGCAAAAATAATAGGAAAAATAACAGAGAAGGGCTGCATTGTCGTTGAAAACGGAATTGAAACGGAAATCCAGCAACCACAGTCGGATGAAATATACAAAGTTAATTTTTGAGGAGGATGACTATGAGAATTGATGGTAGGGAAAATTTAATCTTAAGACCAATTAAAATTACAAGAAACTACATAAAACACGCAGAGGGCTCAGTTTTAATAGAATTTGGTGATACAAAGGTCATTTGCACTGCATCAATCGACGATAAGGTTCCGCCGTTTTTAAAGGGAACAGGAGAAGGATGGATAACCTGCGAATATGGCATGCTGCCAAGGTCAACAAACGATAGAAAACCAAGGGAGGCAGCAAAGGGAAAAATAGACGGAAGAACAGCAGAGATTCAAAGGCTTATAGGGAGAGCTTTAAGGTCTATTGTTGACCTTACAAAACTTGGAGAAAAAACAATATGGATTGATTGCGATGTCATACAGGCAGATGGAGGGACAAGAACAGCCTCAATAACTGGCGCATTTATTGCTCTTGTGGATGCCATAAACAAGATTGATGCACAGGAAAAGTTTGCAGTTTATCCAATAAGAAGCTTTGTTGCTGCCGTTAGCGTTGGAATAGTAGATGATGAGATTTTGCTTGATTTATGCTACCAGGAGGATTCGAATGCCAAGGTAGACATGAACGTTGTTATGACAGACAAGGGAGAATTTGTTGAGATTCAGGGAACGGGTGAGGATTCACCGTTTACAAAGGAACAAATGTTTGAATTAATTGAGGCTGCTGAAAAGGGAATAAAGGAGCTTATAAACTTACAAAGGAATACACTTAAAGAAGGAGCAGCAAGAATAGGCGAGGAGGAAATAATTGATGAAAATGGACAGGTTGATTTTAGCCAGCAATAACAAACACAAGGTTGATGAAATTAAGGTAATTCTAAAGCAATTTAATATAGATGTATTGTCATTAGAAGAAGCAGGAATAGATGTTGAAGTTGAGGAGGATGGAAGGACATTCGAGGAGAATGCAATGAAAAAGGCAGTTGAAATTTGCAAAATTACGAACCTACCTGTGATCGCAGATGATTCTGGATTAGAAGTTTTTGCATTAAACGGAGAGCCTGGAGTTTATTCTGCAAGGTATAGCGGAGAGCATGGAAATTATAAAAAGAATAATGAAAAACTATTAAAAGAGCTCTCAAATATTCCTGAGGAGGAGAGAAGTGCAAGATTTGTTACTGTAATTGCGTTCGTATCACCTGAGGGCGAAAAATTTACTGCAAGGGGAGAGGTTTTAGGCAAAATAGCATTTGAAGAAAAGGGCAGCAATGGTTTTGGATATGACCCACTGTTTATATATCCAGAATTAAACAAAACATTTGCAGAGCTATCATCCGAGGAAAAAAATAAAATAAGCCATAGGAAAAGAGCACTTGATAATTTTATTAGAATATTTGAGGAAAAGGTAATCAGGGGGAAGGACATTGAGGATAGGAATTGTTAGTGATACGCATAAAAATTTGTTTATGCTGGATAAAGCAATTAAACTAATGGGCGATATTGATTTGTTAATTCACCTTGGGGACTGCAAAGAGGATTTGATAAAGATAAATACCAAATATAATTTAGATTATGAAGCGGTATTAGGGAATAACGATTTTTTAAGAGAAGGCGAAAGTGAAAAGTTAATAGTTCTAAAGGGTAAGAAAATACTATTAACCCACGGCCATAAATACAATGTCTATTTTGGGCTAGATAGGCTATATTATAGAGCTGCAGAACTTGAAGCCGATGTTGTTCTATATGGACACACTCACGTTCAACATATAGAATGGATAAACAACATATTATTCATAAACCCGGGCAGCACATCACTTCCAAGGGATAGAAATCCGGGCTGCATAAAGATGACAATTCTAGACAATGGGGAAGTAGATATAGAGCCTATTAGATTTGAATATTAAATTTACATAAAAAAATTTTGATAAAAAGTATTGACACACAACTCAATCTGTTGTATACTCTATTATGTCGTCAGGCGGACGGCATAATGAATCGGGGTGTGGCGCAGATGGGAGCGCGCGTGGTTTGGGACCATGAGGTCGCAGGTTCAATCCCTGTCACCCCGACCATTAAATAAAAACCGCTTGACAAAGTCAAAATAGCTGATATAATAGATTATGCTGTTACTTGCGGGTGTAGCTCAATGGTAGAGCCCCAGCCTTCCAAGCTGGTTACGTGGGTTCGATTCCCATCACCCGCTCCAAATTGAGCGCCCTTAGCTCAGCTGGATAGAGCAACGGCCTTCTAAGCCGTGTGCCAGGGGTTCGAATCCCTTAGGGCGCACCATATGGTGGATATAGTTCAGTTGGTTAGAGCGCCAGATTGTGGCTCTGGAGGCCGTGGGTTCGAGTCCCACTATCCACCCCATAAACGTTGGGCAGTCGCCAAGTCGGTAAGGCACGGGACTTTGACTCCCGCATGCGTAGGTTCGAGTCCTGCCTGCCCAGCCAAATTAGAGCCACTAGCTCAGTCGGCAGAGCACAAGACTTTTAATCTTGGTGTCCGGGGTTCGATTCCCCGGTGGCTCACCAAAAATAAATATAGAAGTTTACATGCGGGCATGGCGGAATTGGCAGACGCACTAGACTTAGGATCTAGCGCCTACGGCGTGGGGGTTCAAGTCCCTCTGCCCGCACCACTTGCGGGAATAGCTCAGTTGGTAGAGCGTCACCTTGCCAAGGTGAAAGTCGCGGGTTCGAGTCCCGTTTCCCGCTCCATTAATTTGCGGGTGTAGCTCAATGGTAGAGCCCCAGCCTTCCAAGCTGGTTACGTGGGTTCGATTCCCATCACCCGCTCCAAATTGAGCGCCCTTAGCTCAGCTGGATAGAGCAACGGCCTTCTAAGCCGTGTGCCAGGGGTTCGAATCCCTTAGGGCGCACCATTAATGATGCATGGGCCATTAGCTCAGTTGGTAGAGCACCTGACTCTTAATCAGGGTGTCCTGGGTTCGAGTCCCCGATGGCCCACCATTTATTTAAAATGGGCGATTTACAGATGCATAAAATTGTGATTAGCGCCCATAGCTCAGCTGGATAGAGTTACAGACTTCGAATCTGGAGGTCGTAGGTTCGAATCCTACTGGGCGCACCAGTAAATAAAAATTTATATACATGGACCATTAGCTCAGTTGGTAGAGCACCTGACTCTTAATCAGGGTGTCCTGGGTTCGAGTCCCCGATGGTCCACCAAAAAACTTAATCTTAAGTGCCTGGCACTAAAGATTAAGTTTTTTTTACTTTAATAAAAAGACTCAATAATGTATAATCTAAATGTAGACATAGTTTGGAGGTGTTAGGATTTGAAACCAAGCAGATTCAGCAGGGATTATTATAAAATAATGAGAAGAAGAAGAGTAAATTTAATGTTGTTTATTCTTTTGATTATAAGTATATTTTATTTCTTTGGAGATAGAATTTTTGCATTGATGAATATAAATATTAAAATTCCTAAAATAAGCTTTAACTTTCCTAAGATTGAAAAGAAGGCCGAAGAAAAAAAGCAGGAAAACAATTCTAACCAACCATCAAATCAAACAGTTCCTGAAGATAGGGTTGAATATAAAAAAGTTGAATATACAAAGGCGGACGGCAAGATAATCGAAATATTAATCGACGCTTCAACGAATAAAATATTTAAATTAAATGATACATCTGAAAGGACAAATTACGTAATTGACAAAAGCAAAGATTTTATTGTATTTGATGATATAAAGGCTGGACAAATACTAATGTGTGATGTTAATGGAAATATTGCTGAAATATCGCAGGATTATTACAGGTCAAAAAGTTTAAACAAAAACTTATATAGAAAGGACATATTAAAATATAAGCCGGAGTATATATGGGCTGCTAAACCGTTCATAACCAATGATAACAGAGTAATATATATTTCTCAGCTTCCATATTTTAAAAGCACTGCTGAATTTTATCTATGGTCTTATGATTTAAATAAAAAAGAAACTAAAAGAATAGGCACCCTTGGAACGGACAAACTAGAGCTTATTGAATATATGGGATACGAAGGAACAAATTTAAAGATTAAGGTGGGTAATGCAATTTATAAATTAAGCATCGGCTCGAACAAATTAAGCAAATAAATTGCACAGTTCTCCTAAAATTCCATTATCAATAAATGGTTTGTATCATATAATTATATTAAGCAATCTTTGTGGTGATTATATGCTAAGATATCACGATACGGACGATATAGAAAGGATAGCATCACCTAATATAATCGAAAATTACAAGAAAAATTTTAGAAATTTTCTATTATCATCAATCGTTGCAGGATTCCACAGGACATTTGGGATAAGACACGAAGGAATAAATATGTCGCTTGAAATAATTAGTTCAATTGAGGATGATACAGAAAACTTGTTGGAAAGAAATTTACTGATATGGAACCTTTACGTGTTGGCCCAAGAATATATTGAAGAAGGAAATTTAGACAAAGCTATGAATTTTATAGAAAGGGCAGAGAAAAACTGGTCAAGGGATGTCTTGTTGGGGGATGAACTTGGAGTATACCATGTATCATGGATTGAACAGCTATGGTATTTAAAGGCACAAATATATATGCTCCTTTATGATGAAAAAAGATTTCAGAGTATGATAGATAGAATACTATTTAATAGATATGAACTTTTTAAAAATGCTGAGATAATTACGGGAGAAAAAATATTAAATGATAGATGCACCTATAATTGTTTTGAAATCTTAGGGGTTGAACAAAAAAGAAAGGATATATATAAGGCAATAAATTTTATAAAACAAGCAATTTTGATAAAGTCAGGATTAAATATGAATGATGATATAGCTAAGCTCAAGAACAATCCATATAAGTATTTTGACAGCCTCTTAAGCTACTATTATAAAATTCAAGATTATCCATATGACAACATTAAATATCTGTATTGTGCAAGTTGTAAATACTTTGATGGGGAGCAATTATGCAATAAATTTAGTGTTACAACTGATAAATATAAGGCTTGTTCTAATTATGAAGGTTAAAAAGGCAACCCCTTAAACAAGATGAGGCGGCAGCACTGAAACAGGAAACAGGAACAAAACAGGAATGGGATTGCCTTTTATTTAATGCACCTAATGAGTATTTTATCCATCAGTTAAAAATTTATACATGAAAGGAAAAAAATTTGGAGGTAAAAATGAAAAAATTTTTAAAATTATTTTTGGTTTTATTAATTTTATTAGGAACCATATCCTGTAATCAAATCGATACAAATATAATAAAAGTTGACCTTAGAGGGAAACTTATTTTTTATACAATTGACGTTGGTCAGGGGGATGGGCTCCTTATCAGAACGCCTAATGAAAACTTTGTGCTAATAGATGCAGGTTCTGAAAAGGAAGAAGGGAAATTTATCGATTTTTTGGATAAAAATGATATTTTTAAAATAGATTATGTCATTGCTACTCATCCTCACGAGGATCATATTGGAAATATTGATTATGTAATTAATAATTATGATGTCAAAAAGGTATACATGCCAAAGGTAACTGCAAATACTAAAACTTTTGAGAAGCTTATGGAGGCGATTAAGTCTAAGAACCTAAAGATTACGACTGCTAAGGCAGGTCAGAGTTTTGAAGTTGATGGAGTAAGGTTTGATTTTTTAGCTCCAAACAAAGATAGATACGAGGATTTAAACAACTATAGTGCAGTATTGAAGGTTACCTATAACAACAATACGATGCTGCTAATGGGTGATGCAGAAAAGTTATCAGAAGGTGAAATAATAAAAAAATACGATGTAAAGGCAGACATAATAAAAATAGGTCATCATGGAAGCGTATCTTCAACAGGGAAAAGTTTTATCAAAAAGGTAAGCCCTAAGTATGCTGTGATATCATGCGGTAGGGATAACGATTATGGGCATCCTCATAAAGAAACTTTAGAAATTTTAAATTCATTAGGAATAAATATTCTAAGGACGGATGAAAGTGGAACGATAATATTTGCTATGGATGGGCAGAATATTGAATTGCTAAAATGATGTTTGAAAAAAATGCTAAAATGGATATAATTATTAATGATATCCATTGATTTATAACACTTGAATGGTTAAAATATGTATGATATGATAGTTGTGTGTTTAAAATTGTAAAAAATAATTGAATATATAGAATGGAGGATTTTTGATGAACACAAAAGTAGAAAAAATAGAAAACAATGTAGTAAAGATTGAGGTTACTGTTCCTGCTGAAACTTTTAAGGCTGCTATGAAAAAGTCATATGAAAAGAATGCTGCAAGGTTTAGCGTTCCAGGATTCAGAAAGGGTAAGGCACCAATGTCCGTAATTGAAAAATACTACGGTGAAGGCGTTTTTTATGAAGATGCTATAAATTTTGCAGTAGAAGAAACATATCCAAAAGCGATTGAAGAAAACAACATAACACCTGTAGATTATCCAGAGCTTGATGTAATCCAAATTGGAAAGGATATCGACTTAATATACAGTGCAAAGGTTACAGTTAAGCCAGAAGTTAAGCTTGGACAATACAAGGGAGTTGAAGCTTCAAAAATAAGCTACCTTGTTACTGACGAAGATGTTGAGTCTGAAATAAATATGTTGAAGGAAAAAAATGCTAGAATTATAACTAAAGAAAATGGAACAATAGAAAAAGGAGATACTGCAGTTATCGACTTTGAAGGATTTATAGATGGAACACCATTTGAAGGTGGAAAGGGAGAAAACTATGAACTTGTAATAGGTTCAGGAACATTTATTCCAGGATTTGAAGACCAGCTAGTTGGTGCAAAAACTGGTGAAACAGTTGATGTAAATGTTACTTTCCCAGAAGATTATCATGCAGAAGAATTAAAGGGAAAACCAGCATTATTTAAGGTTACTGTTCATGAAATTAAAGCAAAAGAATATCCAGTTGTAGATGACGAATTTGCAAAGGAAGTATCAGAATTTGATACACTTGATGAATTAAAGGCTGATTTAAGAAAGAAGCTTGAAGAACAAAACGGTGAAAGAGCAAAAAGAGAATTTGAAGACCAAGTTATAGCTAAGGTTGTTGAATCATCAGAGGTCGAAATTCCTGAAGCTATGGTTAATCAAGAAATAGATTACATGATTAAGGATATGGACTATAGATTAAGATATCAAGGTCTTAACATAGACCAGTATACTCAAATGATGGGAATAACGATGGACCATTTAAGAAGTGACTTAAAGGAAATGGCTACAAGCAGAGTTAAGACCGGTCTTGTATTAGAAGCAATTGCAAAGGCTGAAAACATAACTGCAACAGAGGAAGAAATAAACGAAAGAGCTGAAGAAATAGCAAAGAGATATGGAACTAAGGACGTTGAAAAGATGAAGAGTGCTATATTGGAATCACAAAGAACACTTATTGCTGAAGAAATAGTTAATAACAAGGTTATCGACCTTGTTGTAAAGAAAAGCAATATAATAGGCTAATAAATAAAGCAATTGCATTATGCAATTGCTTTAAATTAAATTCAGGAGGGGATAAAATGAGTTTGGTTCCAATTGTTGTTGAGCAAACAAGTAGAGGAGAAAGGTCCTATGATATTTATTCAAGGCTCTTAAAAGAGAGAATAATATTCTTAGGGGATGAGATAAACGACCAGACAGCAAATCTTGTGATTGCACAGCTTCTTTTTTTAGAATCAGAAGATCCAGATAAGGATATCTATTTATATATAAACAGCCCAGGTGGGGTAATCTCTTCAGGTCTTGCGATATATGATACTATGCAGTATATAAAGCCAGATGTTTCAACGATATGCGTTGGTATGGCAGCTTCAATGGCAGCAGTATTATTAGCTGCAGGAGCAAAGGGAAAAAGATTTGCACTTCCAAACAGCGAAATAATGATACACCAGCCTCTCGGAGGAGCTAAAGGTCAGGCAACGGATATTGCAATTCAGGCTGAACATATATTAAAATTAAAGAAGAGATTGAATGAAATATTGAGCGAAAAGACAGGTCAGCCAATAGAGAGAATTGAAAAGGATACAGACAGAGATAACTTCATGTCAGCAATTGAAGCTAAAGAATATGGACTAATAGACGATGTAATAACAAAGAAGATTAATAAATAGTTGCGGGGTGTTTTGATGGCAAAAATTGATGAAAAAAAGTTAAAATGTTCCTTTTGTGGTAAGGCTCAGGAACAAGTAAAGAGGCTTATCGCAGGTCCGGGAGTATATATTTGTGATGAATGTATTGAATTGTGTTCTGAGATAATAACCGAAGAACTTGAATTTGATTATGATTACGAATCAAACGACCTGCCAAAACCGCAGCAGATTAAGGAATACCTTGACCAATATGTAATAGGACAACATGAAGCCAAAAAGGCCCTTGCTGTTGCCGTGTATAATCACTACAAAAGAATAAATGCTCCAAAGGGAAGAAAAGATGATGTTGAACTTCAAAAGAGCAATATATTACTACTTGGACCTACTGGTTCAGGAAAGACTCTTCTTGCTCAAACACTTGCAAAGATGTTAAACGTTCCATTTGCTATCGCCGATGCAACTACATTAACCGAAGCAGGTTATGTCGGTGAGGACGTTGAAAACATACTTTTAAGGCTGATTCAAAATGCCGATTACGATATTGAAAAGGCTGAAAAGGGAATTATCTATATAGATGAAATAGATAAAATTGCAAGAAAATCAGAAAATCCTTCGATTACAAGGGATGTTTCCGGAGAAGGAGTTCAACAGGCGCTTTTAAAGATACTTGAAGGAACCGTTGCTAATGTTCCACCTCAGGGAGGAAGAAAGCATCCTCATCAGGAATTCCTGCAGATTGACACAACTAACATATTGTTCATCTGCGGAGGTGCATTTGAAGGAATTGACAAAATAATAGAAAAGAGAATGCATACAAATTCAATAGGATTTGGAGCTGAAATTAAGAGCAAAAAGGAAAAGCAAATAGGCGAAATACTAAAGAATATTTTGCCTGAAGACCTTTTAAAATTTGGACTTATACCAGAGCTCGTTGGTAGAATTCCAATAGTAGTAACATTAAATCAGCTTGATAGAGATACATTGATAAATATTTTAACTGAGCCTAAGAATGCACTTGTAAAGCAATATGCTAAGCTTTTTGAAATGGACGGAGTAGAGCTTGAATTTGAAAAGCAAGCTTTAGAGGCAATAGCCGATGAAGCACTTAAGAGAAAAACAGGTGCAAGAGGATTAAGGGCAATTATGGAGGAGTTAATGCTTGATGTCATGTTTGACATACCATCGAGGGATGATGTTGCAAAGTGCATCGTAACCCTTGATACGGTTGTTAATAAGCAGCCTCCTCAAATAGTGATTGGAGAATCGTTAAAGAAAAAGAAGGCAAGTTCAAAACGTTCAAAACTTAAAACGCAGATAGTTTCGTGAGGCTAAATTTAGCCTCATTTTTTTGCATAATTTTAGCAAAAAGTGTTAATAATATAGCTGTAACAAAAGGGAGGGGAGAGTATGATTGCAAGTCAACTTCTTGTCGTATTAAACCTTATTTTTACAGCTATAATCGCCATATATTTTTACAACCTTATAAAAGGGCAGCAGAGCACAAAGGTCTACATAGAAAAGGAGAGCCGAAAGGAACTTGATAAATTAAACAAGATGAGGTCTATAAGGCTTACAGAACCTTTGTCAGAAAAAACAAGGCCATCGTCCTTTGAAGAGATAATAGGCCAGGAGATGGGAATAAAAGCTCTTAAAGCTGCTCTTTGCGGACCAAATCCACAGCACGTATTGATTTACGGACCACCGGGAGTAGGCAAAACTGCTGCAGCAAGGCTTGTCCTTGAGGAGGCCAAGAAAAATCCTATTTCGCCATTTAAAGGATATGCCAAATTCATAGAAGTGGATGCAGCAACGGTTAGATTTGACGACAGGGGTATAGCAGACCCGCTAATTGGTTCTGTTCACGACCCTATTTACCAAGGTGCTGGACCATTAGGTGTAGCAGGAATACCTCAGCCAAAGCCTGGGGCTGTAACAAAGGCACACGGTGGGATACTGTTCCTTGATGAAATAGGCGAGCTTCATCCAATTCAGATGAATAAGTTATTGAAGGTTCTTGAGGATAGAAGGGTATTTTTGGACAGCGTATATTTTTCAACCGAGGACCCAAATATTCCAACCCATATTAAAGATATATTTGAAAATGGACTTCCAGCAGATTTCAGGCTTGTTGGAGCCACGACAAGAAATCCTGAAGAAATCCCTCCTGCTATACGTTCAAGATGTGTTGAAGTATTCTTTAGAGCACTTACTCAGGATGAGATAGAAGTGATTGCAAGAAACGCCGCTAAAAAGGGAGGATTTTCAATTGAAGATGAGGCTGTAAGGACGGTAGCCAAATATGCAACTAATGGACGCGAAGCAGTTAATATAGTTCAAATCGCAGGTGGTATTGCTATAAACGAAAACAGATGGAATATAAGAATGCTGGACGTGGAATATGTTATAGAAAGTGGGCACTACAGTCCAAGGCCGGATAAAAAGGTTGAAAACACACCTCAGGTTGGCTGTGTTAACGGTCTTGCAGTTGTAGGCTCAAACCTCGGCGTTTTATTAGAAGTTGAAGCAACAGCAACAGAGGTTGAAAAGGGAAGAGGAAACATAACAATCACCGGAATAATAGACGAAGAGGAAACAGGAAGCTATGGCAGAAAACTAAGAAGAAAGAGCACCTCAAAGGGTTCTGTCGAAAATGTTTTGACTGTGTTAAAAAGAAACCTGGATATTGACCCTAAAAATTATGATATTCACGTCAATTTCCCAGGAGGTATGCCAATAGACGGACCTTCTGCTGGAATTACGATAACAACTGCAATATACAGCGCTATCACTGGTATTCCAGTAAACAACGAAATAGCAATGACTGGAGAAATATCAATAAGAGGATTTGTCAAACCTGTAGGTGGGATAATTGCAAAAATAGATGCAGCTAAGAAGGCTGGAGCTAAAAAGGTATTAATACCAAAGGAGAACTATCAGGAAAACTTCGCAGAATTTGATATCGAGGTAATTCCAGTTGAAAGAATTGAAGAAGTAATATCGGAGGCACTTATCGAGAAGCGAACTATTATGAAGAAAAATACAGCGTAGTGCAAAATTCATTTAAATGTTTTAAAAAAATTAAATCCCATGATTGATTTCCTGAGATTTTTTATTGCACCTTAGGAATCAAATCATGGGATTTTCTATAAATCCTATCAATTAATATTTATTTTCTTATGGGTATTCACAAAAACTGCTAAATTAAGGTATAATATATTAGTCTAAATAGGAAATACTCATAATGAAGGGAGTTGATATAGATGGAGGAAATAAAAAATAATGAACTGCCTTTGATAGCACTTAGGGGAGTTACTATTTTTCCACACATGGTATTGCACTTTGACGTTGGAAGACAAAAGTCGATACTTGCACTTGAAGAGGCGATGGTAAACGACCAGATGATTTTTTTAGTAACCCAAAGGGATGCAAAGGTTGAAGAGCCTGATGTGGATGATGTATATAAGATAGGCACTATCTCAAAGATAAAACAGATACTAAAACTTCCTGGAGATAATATAAGAGTTTTAGTAGAGGGAATATATAGAGCTGAACTTGAGGAATTCACTCAAAGGGAGCCATACATAGCTGGAAGATTAAAGGTTTTTAAAGAAGAGCCTATTGAAATGACTGTTGATGTTGAAGCATTGATGAGACAGGTTGTCAAGACATTCGAAGATTACATAAACCAAAACAACACTATACCCGACGAAATACTTGGAACCGTTGAGGACATACAGGAACCTGGTAAACTTGCAGACGTTGTCACTTCATATCTGAATATAAAGACCGAAAAAAGACAGGAGCTTTTAGAAGCTATTGACCCAATTGCAAGACTTAGAAAGCTGCTTGAAATTTTATCAAGGGAAATAGACATATTAAAGATTGAAAAGAGAATTGGTATTAAGGTTAAGAAGAAAATTGACAAAATGCAAAAGGAGTATTACTTAAGAGAGCAGCTTAAAGTAATTCAAGAAGAACTTGGGGAAAAGGAAGGCATACAAGAGGAGATTGAGCAGTATAAGAAAAAACTTGAAAAGGCAAAGCTGCCAAAAGAAGCTAAAGATAAAGTTAATTACGAATTAAAAAGACTGGAAAGAATTGGACCGAATTCTCCAGAAAGTGGAGTTATTAGGACATACCTCGATTGGGTTCTCGACCTTCCATGGGCTAAGGAGACAAAGGATGTAGAGAGCCTTGATAAGGTTAAGGAAGTTCTTGAAAATGAACACTATGGGCTTGAGGAAGTTAAGGAAAGAATACTCGAATACATAGCAGTTAGAAAATTAAACAAAACTATGAAGGGGCCGATACTTTGCCTTGTAGGACCTCCTGGAGTTGGTAAAACTTCTATTGCAAGGTCAATAGCCAACGCACTTGGAAGGAATTTTGTAAGGATATCGCTCGGAGGAGTTAGGGACGAAGCAGAAATCAGAGGTCATAGAAGAACTTATATTGGAGCAATTCCAGGAAGAATAATATATGGTATGAAGCAGGCAGGCTCTAAAAATCCAGTTTATCTATTTGACGAGATAGATAAACTTAGCTCTGACTTTAGAGGTGACCCAGCTGATGCACTTTTAGAGGTTTTAGATGCAGAGCAAAACCACAGTTTCAGAGACCACTATATAGAGCTTCAATATGATTTATCCAAGGTTCTATTTATTACAACAGCCAATACTTTGGATACTATACCAAGGCCTCTTCTTGATAGAATGGAAGTTATTGAAATATCGGGCTATACAGATGAAGAAAAGGTTAAAATATGCAGCAGATATTTACTACCAAGGCAAATAAAAGAAAATGGACTTAAAGCAGAAAATATAACATTGTCGGAATCAGTTATTAAGGATATAGTAAACCTTTACACAAGGGAATCGGGTGTTAGAACTCTTGAAAGAAGAATAGGTTCGATTTGCAGAAAGGTTGCAATTGAAGTTGTAAACAATCTCGATAAGAATGTAAAGATTACTAATAAGAACCTTGAAAAATATCTCGGAATACCAAGGTTTAAGCCAGAGGATAGAGTAAATAAGGACCAGATTGGGGTTGCAACGGGACTTGCATGGACTCCTTTTGGAGGAGATACACTTCCAATTGAAGTGATGACGATGGCGGGAAGCGGAAAACTTGAGCTAACAGGTCAGCTTGGAGATGTTATGAAGGAATCAGCAAGGGCAGGTTATAGCTATATAAGGGGAAATGCAGAGAAGTTTGGTATTGACCCAAAATTCTACGAAAAGATTGACCTGCACATTCATGTTCCAGAGGGAGCGGTCCCAAAGGATGGACCTTCAGCAGGCATTACGATGGTTACTGCAATGGTATCGGCGCTTTCTAAAAGGCCAGTAAGAAGCGATATTGCAATGACTGGTGAGGTAACGCTGACAGGAAGGGTATTGCCGATAGGTGGAGTTAAGGAAAAGTCTCTTGCGGCATATAGGATAGGAATTAAAACGGTGATACTTCCAAAGGAAAACAAGAGGGATATTGAAAAGGTCCCAGAAAACATAAGAAAGAAGATAAAATATATATTCGTTGAGAAAGTGGAAGAAGTATTAGAAATTGCGTTAAAGGGTGAAGAATAATGAAGATAATTAAGGCTGAACTTGAGAAGGTAGCAGTGGACCAAAGACAGTATCCAGAGGACGGTCGCCCGGAAATTGCACTTGCAGGGCGCTCGAATGTTGGAAAATCATCTCTTATCAACACCCTTGTAAATAGAAAATCATTAGCAAGGATAAGTTCTACTCCAGGTAAAACAAGGACCATAAATTTTTATAATATAAACGACGCATTTTACTTTGTTGACCTTCCTGGATACGGTTATGCAAAGGTGTCTAAGGAAGAAAAGGCGAAGTGGGGGAAGATGATAGAGGATTATCTAAACAACAGGCAACAGCTAAGGTTAGTAGTATTGCTTGTTGATTCAAGGCATAATCCAACTGATGACGACAAACTGATGCTTCAGTATATCAGAAGCAGCAATAAAAAAGTAATAGTGGTGATGACAAAAACTGATAAATTGACAAGAAATGAACTTAATAAGAATATAAATATGATTAAGAAGGAATTGCAGCTAAGTTCCGAGGATACACTTTTGCAATTTTCTTCCCTCAAAAAAATAGGTAGAGAAGAGTTGCTAAACAAAATCGAGCAATATATATGATTTTGATTAATAAATTGGATAGCTTATAGTGATACATTATATTAGCCCCATGATTCGATTTCAAAAGGCGTCTCTCATGAACCTTAGTAGCTCTTAGCGTTAGGCTTATAAAATGTCCGTAATTTTTTAAGGATTTTAAAACAAAGAAAAGCTAAAGTATCTTGGTGCAATGAGCGAGCCACAGAAATCATTCATGGGGCTTAATAAAAGAATATTAAACATATAGTTTTGTTTAGCGACATAAGGAGAGATGTTATGTTCAATAATTGGTATTTTGAAATAATAAAGATGCTTAGTATTCTTATTCTTCTTGCACTGCCTCCATTTTTGGCGCTTATTAGGTATTCTAATTTATTTAAGAAGAAAAAATATATGTGGTTTTTAATTTTTATTCCGTATGTTGTTGCTACACTATTTACACAGAATCTATTGCCATTTATTGCCGTGATATTAACTTTATATTTTATTAAAAAACAGAATGATGAAGAGCTAATGTTTCATTTTAGATCGCTAAAAGGATGGACGGCAGAGATAATAGGTATTGCAGTTTTGTTTAAATTTGCGATTACAATTTTAAGCGTTATTTATGTTTTTTTACTCACAAAGTTAGGTTTTACTGTTGAAAGTCAAGAAGTTATTGGAATGTTCTTGAAAGCAAGTTGGATTCAGGTTATTTTTCTCAGCATAACTACAGTTATATTTGCACCAATAGTTGAAGAATTCATATTCAGGCATATGTTGTATAGGGGGGTAAAAAAGAAAAATAAGGCATTTGCAGTTATCTTTACAAGTTTATTATTTACATTACTTCATTATAACCTAGCAGGTTCTTTATCTTTTTTTGCTGTTGGAATTTTAAACTGCTATTTATACGACAAGTTTGGATATAGGGCTGCGGTTTTAAATCATGTTGTGTTTAATTTTATCTCTGTAGTATTGATAATAGCTGCTAAAGTGCTAAATCTTCCTTTGTCAGGCTAATTAATTTTCGTATATTTCTCCACTTAAAACGGAAATTAATTTATCGACGATTCTTCGTCTTCTTTCAGGTAAAAATTCTTTCAGAGCTGCTAAGACTTCAACTTCTCTGCCGCTTTGTTTTTTAGCTGTGTTAAGTAAGCTTAATAAATTATTCAATTTTTCTTTGTCGATGTTTTTTAAAACATCTTCAAGATTAAAATTTTGCAAATCTAAATCAGGAATTTGAATGTTCTTCACATTATCATCTCTTTCATTATTGTGTCTTTTTTTATGGGGCATAGATATCCTCCTAAAAATTGATTTTATGGATATGGCAATGCCATCAAGGATTTGATGGTATTGCCATATCCATATTCACTTATCCTTAACAACTTCTTTTGAATGGACAACATCCGCATATTACAAGGTAGAGAGCGATGATGAAGAGTAAGCTATTGTCAACTAATCCACCTTCATTGCAGTCGTGTCCATGTCCTTGTCCTTGACCTAAAAGACCTGGCACTCTTCCAAACTGAGTTACGATTAAGATTAAAGCAAGTAGGCTGTTAAAATCTCCATGTTCATGTCTGTCTCTGCATCTTCTTGACATATATAAACCCCCCTTTATATAAAATTAATTAGCAAACATTGTGGTTATTAGAGTTATTTAGTAGAAAAACTAATGCTATTAGTAATATTAAGAAGAATGAATCATCTCCGAAAAAGCCTGAACCAAAACCGCCCCTTCTTCCACAGCCGCATGAGCAGCATTTATGATGTTTATGGTGCTTATGATGTTTTTTGCAACAGCACTTTTCCTGGCAGCATGAATCTTCCTCGCCAAAGAAGAATATTATAGCCAGGAAAATTAATATGCTGAGTAAATTATTGTCATCTTTGCCGCTAAAATTTAATCCTGATAAAAGACTTGTTACATCCATTTCTCACCCTCCCTTGTTTTAGTTTCTAATATAATTTATGCTGAACTAAAATAACTTGTTACAATATTCTCCTGATAATTTATTGGAAGATGTTCACAATTTTTTAATATTTTTAATAGAAATAAAAGGAAAATTTAAACTTGTGTAGAATATTATAAATGGAAAAATTAAATAAATTTTTGGGGGTGTGGGGATGAGTGAGATTAAGTCTCCGTGCAGTTGTTCGAAGGGGAAAAATGTTGAATGTGAAAATCAAAATTGTCCGCTTAATATTATTGAGAGCTTTAACAGCATTTGTCATGACTTAAAAACTCCCCTGAATATTATTTTAAGTACTTTGCAGATAATGGAACTATACGATGTTACAGGAAGACTTTATGAGGATAAAACCCTGTTTAAAAAATACTCAAGTATGATGAAGCAAAACAGCCTAAGATTAATTAGGCTTGTAAATAATATATTAGATTTGACAAAGATTGATTCGGATTTGTTCAGCATGGAGTTTGTTAATGCTGATATAGTTAAAGTTATAAAGAATATAACAAGTTCAGTAAGAGATTATGCCGATTTAAAGGGCATAAGAATTTCTGTAACATCAAATGTATCTGAAAAACTAATGGCGTTTGACCCGGATAAGATTGAAAGGATATTATTGAATCTGATTTCAAATGCACTTAAATTTACGCCTATTGGAGGCAGAATAGTTGTAAAAATAATCGATTTAAACGAAAAAGTAATTTTAACAGTTCAGGACAATGGAGTAGGAATGGATAAAGAAGATTTAAAGGATGTATTCAATAAATTTAGGAATATGAAGAAAAACTACAAAGAAAATGAAGGAACTGGGCTTGGACTTTCACTTGTAAAGAGATTAGTTGAGATGCATAATGGCCAAATTAATGTAGAGAGCAAGAAGGGAAGGGGAACAAAATTTACAATAGAACTTCCTGTCAGAATAATAGAAAGAATGGAACGAAAAGATAATAATAATAAATACAATTTGGTTGAAAAAATAAATATAGAATTTGCAGATATTTATTTAACTCTCGATGGAGGGGTAAGGTGAAGGGGATAAGGTTTGTTGTGACATATAGCTGCAATTTTATGTGTAGCATATGCAGATTTAAGTGTGCACCATTTAAAAAGGGGTTTATGCCGGTTGATAAATTTTATGAGCATTTTTTAAGCGCTTTTGAAGAGGGATATAGGGATTATATAATAATTGAAGGCGGGGAAGCTTTTTTAGATATCGCAAGGGTTTATAAGTATTTAAAAAAGATTAAAAATTATTGTTTAAAAAAATATATTGTAACTAATGGATATTGGGGAGATATCGATATATATTATTCTGTATTAAACGATTTAAAAAAGATAGGACTTAATGGACTTATAATAGAGTATGATTATTTTCATAAGCCATTTATTCAGGAAAAAACTATATTAAATGCAATCAGAAGTGCTCTTTGTAATAATTTGAACGTAACGCTGCGGGCACTTTTAAAGACTGATAATTTGAGTTGTATTGAGGATACAATGACAATAAAGAATTTAAAGGATATTAAAGATAAGTTTGAAGATTTGAATATTATTTTTGAAACAATGGAGCAGCAATCGTTAAAGGGCGTTTTAAACAAAAGGTGGGCCTTGGAGGAAAAGCTGATTTTATATGATAAATAATGCAATATTTACATTTGAATAGGACATATTAAAGTGCTATAATCACCTCATGTGTTTTAAAGTGGGGTGATTTTTTTGAAGGTAAGTTTAAAGGGGAGAAAAACATTATACGATGTTTTATTTCTAACAGATGAAGAAATATACGCAGTAAATAAGAAAAATAACCTAAAAAGGGTTTTTGAATACAGCCAGGTGAAATTTACATTTGATGCTGAATGGGAAGAGGAACTAATCAAAAATAGAGAAATATTAGCTATAAAAAAACCCAGGTGTGCGTCTTTTTATATGCACTATGCTATTTTGATGGCGATTAAGGAACATATAAAGGAACATATAAAAGAAGAAATTAAAAGCATAGCCATCATAGAGGATGGAGATGGGACGTTTAAGAAGGGTTTTTTAAAGGACATAAAATGCATTGTTAATTTAAGAGGAATAAGAATAAATATTTCAGGAAATGCTTATAAGAATATATTCGACATTAAAATTTCAGATTTGGATGACAAAAATATGTTAGAGAGCATATCCTATGAATACAAGAGAGTAAAGCAAAAGATTGAAAATGAATCAAGAAAACTTATGAAATTGGATTATATTTTAAAGAATATTCCTGCTATTGTTTGATTGAGTTGTTTTGGATGTTTGAGCCCCTAAATAATATTTTAGGGGCTCTTAACTTTCAATAATGAAAGAAAAAATTCAAAAAATTATTAATAATAGAATTTAATCGTCTTTTTTGGGGAAATATGAAGTAAAATCGTCAAATTAGAAAATTACAATGTTAAACATATATGTTACAATATAATTGGACTAAGCCAATTACTAAATGGACTAATGGGGTGAAAAGATGAACATTTATATTGATAAAAAAAGTGAGGTCCCATTATATATACAGGTTAAAAATCAAATAATGAGCGAGATTAAGAATGGAAATCTAAAAATAGGCGATAAAATGCCAACTGAAAGGGAATTGGCCCAAAAGGTTAAGACAAGCAGAAACACAATTAGCACAGCGTATAATTTGCTTGAAGCTGAAGGTGTTTTAGTTTCGTATCAGGGTAAAGGCACATTTGTTGCAGAGGAAGGGACTACATGGAAACAGCAGAATGTAAGGGAAAAATTATTGAAGATTGTTGATTTAGGGCTTGAAGAAGCGTTGGAACTTGGCTTAAGTCCAAAGGAATTTTTGGCATTAGTCCAGCAGAGAATAAATGAAAAGGAAGAACTTTTAAAGAGCATTAACGCAGTATTTGTTGAGTGCAATATAGAACAGGCTAGGGAATTTGCAAAGGAACTGGGCTTTTATACTAAAATGAACGTAAATCCACTTACCATATCGGATTTAAAGGAAATGGATGAAAAGACAGAAAAAATGTTAAACCAATCCCATCTTATAATTGCAACTTTCAACCATGTCAATGAGGTTAAGACGCTGACTTCCCATTTAAACAAGGAAGTATTAGGTGTTGCTATTAATCCATGTCTTGAGACTATTGTAAAAATTGCACGGTATCCCAAGGGGACTAATTTTGGGCTTTTATGCATTTCAAGGGAATTTGCATTCAAGGTTCAAAATGCACTAAAAAGTGCCGGGCTTGAAGTTGGGGATATACGTGCGTCGATAAGCAAAAGGACTGAGGACGTGAAGGATTTAATCGACTCATCAGATGTTATAATAGTTTCCCCAGGAAGAAGAGAGGATGCTTTAAAAATTGCAAATAATAAAGAAGTAATAAGTTTTGATTATACCCTTGACCAGGGGTCTGTAAAGGCTATTATGTCAAAAATAATTGAAACAAAAAATATATTATAAGGAGGCCAATTATGAGCAAAACTATCATTTTAGGAGTTATTGGTGCAGACTGCCACGCTGTAGGTAACAAAATATTAGACAGGGCGTTTTCAGACGCCGGATTTAACGTTATCAACATAGGAGTTATGTGCTCGCAGGAAGAGTTTATAAACGCGGCAATAGAAACAAACGCAGATGCGATTATAGTTTCATCCTTATACGGACATGGTGAAATTGACTGCAGAGGGTTAAGGGAAAAATGTGAAGAAGCAGGACTTAAAGATATATTATTATACGCTGGCGGAAACCTTGTTGTTGGTAAGCAGGATTGGAGCGAAGTTGAAAAAAGGTTTAAAGAAATGGGATTTAACAGGGTTTACCCACCAGGAACTTCACCAGAAATTGGAATTAAAGATTTAAAAAACGATTTAGGGCTATAGTAGGGTGATTTTATGGATGCAGCGCTTTTGATTGATTTTGGAAGCACCTATACCAAATTGACGGCAGTTGATTTGGAAAATGAAGAGATACTTGCTACAGCAAAGGATTTGACAACTGTTCAAACGGATATAATGATTGGTTTTAATAAAGCATTTGATAAGTTAAAGGAGAAAATTGATTTAAGCAATGTAAATTTTGTGGAAAAATTGGCTTGTTCATCAGCTGCAGGTGGACTTAAGATGATAGCAATTGGACTTGTGCCAGAATTAACAGCGGAGGCAGCAAAAAGGGCTGCATTGGGTGCCGGTGCAAGGATACTTGGGGTATACAGCTATGAGCTTACCAAACACGAGATGGATGAAATATTGAGCAAAAATCCAGATATAATACTTCTTGCTGGAGGAACAGACGGAGGCAACAGGGACTGCATAATCCACAACGCAAAATTGTTGGCAAAATACATAGGAAGTGTTCCTGTGGTTGTTGCAGGAAATAAAAATGCACAGGAAGAGATAGAGGAAATATTCAAGGAAGCAGGAGTATATTTTAAGATAACTGAAAATGTTATGCCGAGGCTTAACCAAATAAATGTTGAGCCTGCAAGAGAAGTTATAAGAGAAATATTTATGGAAAAGATAGTTGAAGCAAAGGGAATGAAAAAGGCCGAGAGCTTTGTGAGGGGGATTTTGATGCCAACTCCAGCGGCAGTTTTGAAGGCTGCAAGAGTTCTTGCTGATGGAACGGATAAGGAAGAGGGAATTGGAGAGCTCATCATAATAGACATTGGCGGCGCAACTACAGACGTTCATTCCATAGCAAGCGGTGAACCATCGAAGGCAGGAGTTACTCTAAGAGGGCTTCAGGAGCCCTATGCCAAAAGAACAGTTGAGGGAGACCTTGGAATGAGGGTTAGCGCAGTATCCCTTTGGGAGGCTGCAGGAACAAGAAGGATTAAAAAGTTTGTTCCGAATACGCCATACGAAATAGAGGACAGATGCAGATACCTTCAGGCTAATGTTAACTTCATCCCTGAAAAGGAAGAGGATGTTGAATTTGACGAAGCTATGGGTATGGTTGCTACTGAAATGGCCATGGAAAGGCATGTTGGGATTATAGAGAGCGTATATACCCCAATGGGAATTATATATTCACAGGTTGGTAAGGACCTTTTAAATGTAAGGTATTTAATTGGAACAGGCGGAGTTATAGTCCACAGCCAAAATCCCAAAAAGATTTTATCGGCAGGTAAATTTACTATGGAATCTCCTAACTATTTAAAACCAACTAATCCAGAGATTTTAATAGATAAGACATATATATTATCAGCTATGGGGCTTTTGGCGGAAAAATATCCTGATAAGGCAATAAGAATAATGAAAAAATATATTGTGAAGGCTTGAGGAGGTTTATATATGGAGCTTAAAAATAAAAAATGGAGCCAAGAACAGTTTTTTAAGGTAAGAGAGGAAATATTAAATCACTGGCCAACTGGAAAGGACGTAAATTTAGAAGATGCTGCTGAGTATCTAAAAAAGGTGCCAGAACATAAGAGTTTTCCAGCAAAACTTAAAAAGGCAAAGGAAGAGGGAATAACACTTGCACAGCCAAGAGCTGGGGTTGCGCTTGTTGAGGACCATATAAATCTTTTAACATATCTTCAAAATGAAGGTGAGGCAGACCTTTTACCATCCACAATCGACAGTTATACAAGACAAAACAGATACAACGAATGCGAGGTTGGACTTGAAGAGAGCAGAAAAGCAGGACGTTCAATGCTAAACGGCTTTCCTGCTGTAAACCATGGCGTTGAAGGCTGTAGAAGAGTTTTTGAAGCTGTAAACCTACCTCTTCAGGCAAGACACGGAACACCTGATGCAAGGCTTTTATCAGAAATAATTCACGCATCGGGCTGGACATCAAACGAAGGCGGCGGTATATCATATAATATACCTTATGCAAAGAGCGTAAGCCTTGAAAAGACAATCCTCGACTGGCAGTATTGCGATAGATTAGCAGGACTTTATGAAGAAATGGGAATCTCTTTAAACAGAGAACCATTTGGACCTTTGACTGGAACACTTGTGCCACCAAGCGTATCAAACGCAGTTGCAATAATAGAAGGATTGCTTGCCGCAGAGCAGGGAGTAAGGAACTTGACATTAGGTTATGGACAATGCGGTAATCTGGTTCAGGACGTTGCGGCGATGAGGGCGCTTGAGGAGCAGGCAAATGAATACTTCAAAATGTATGGATATGACGTTTACTTAACGACTGTATTCCATCAATGGATGGGTGGATTCCCACAGGACGAATCAAAGGCATTTGGGGTTATTTCATGGGGTTCAGCGACGGCAGCCCTTGCTGGCGCAACTAAGGTTATTGTTAAAACTCCTCATGAGGCAGTTGGAATTCCAACTAAAGAGGCTAATGCAGCAGGAATTAAGGCAACAAAGCAGACATTGAACCTATTAAGAGGACAAAGACTTCCAATGTCCAAGGAACTTGAAGAGGAAATCAAGCTAATAAAGGCTGAAACAAAGTGCATACTTGATAAGGTGTTTGAAGTAGGAAATGGAGACTTAGCAGTAGGTGCTGTAAAGGCATTTGAGCTTGGTATACTCGATATACCATTTGCGCCAAGCAAATATAACGCAGGCAAGATACTTCCAGCAAGAGATAATAATGGTGCTGTAAGAATACTTGAGTTTGGAAATATTCCATTTACTAAGGAGATAAAGGATTTCCACAGAAGCCTATTAGAAGCAAGAGCAAAGGTTGAAAACAGAGAAGTAGGATTCCAGATGGTTGTAGATGATATATATGCAGTTGGAAAGGGATTCTTGGTTGGACGACCAAATCTATAATACTAATGAAAACGAATGGAGGATATCATAATGAAAATAGTTGACGTTGTTTTATCAGCAGGAAGAACTGGGTTTTTCTTCGATGACCAAAGGGCGATTAAAATGGGAGCAGCTCACGATGGATTTGTATATGTAGGGGAACCGGTAACAGAAGGATTTAAGAAGATAAGAATGGCTGGAGAATCGATATCGGTTATGCTTATACTTGAGGATGGACAGGTTGCATATGGTGATTGTGCAGCAGTTCAATATTCAGGAGCAGGAGGAAGAGACCCTCTGTTTTTAGCAGAAGAATTCATTCCAGTAATTGAAAAGCATATAGCTCCAAAGCTTATAGAAAGAGAAATTACAACCTTCAAGGAAATGGCAGAAGAAATCGACAATATGGAAGTAGAAGGCAAAAGACTTCATACAGCAATAAGATACGGAGTTACACAGGCAATACTCGATGCTGTGGCAAAGGCAAAAAGGCTTACAATGGCGGAAGTTATCAGGGAAGAGTATGCAACAGGAGTTGAGTTTAAGAAGATACCTATTTTTACTCAATCCGGCGACGATAGATACAACAATGTTGATAAGATGATTCTAAAGGGTGCGGATGTATTGCCACACGGGCTTATAAACAATGTTAAGGAAAAATTAGGTGAGAATGGAGAGCTTTTAAAGGAATATGTGGCTTGGTTAAGGGATAGAATACTAAAGCTTAGGACAACAGAAGAATACAACCCTGTTCTGCACATAGATGTATATGGAACAATTGGAATTGCATTCAACATGGACTACGAAAAAATGGCTAACTATTTGGGAGAGCTTGAAGAGACAGCAAAGCCATTTAAGTTAAGAATAGAAGGTCCAATGGATGTTGAAAACAGAGAGGGACAGTGTGAAGCACTTAAAAAGCTAAGAAATATATTAAAGCAAAAGGGAATAGGCGTTGAACTTGTTGCAGATGAATGGTGCAACACTTGGGAAGATATAAAGCTGTTCGTTGACGAAGGTGCAGCTGACATGATTCAGATAAAGACTCCTGATTTAGGCGGTATAAACAATGTAGCAGAGTCGATTCTTTACTGCAAAAAGCATGGAGTTGGAGCATACTGCGGCGGAACATGCAACGAAACAGACCGTTCAGCACAGGTTCTAACAAATATTGCAATAGCTTGCGATGCAGACCAATGCCTTGCAAAACCAGGAATGGGAGTAGACGAAGGATTTATGATAGTTTACAACGAAATGCAAAGGGTATTGCAGCTTGAAAAAAATAGAGATAGGATAAATAAGGCTATAAAAAGATAATAAGTAGGGCTGTCTCAAAATAAAGTTTTTTAAGATTGTTATTTATGTGAACCCCAAGATATGATTTCTCCGGTCATTCGCTCATTATACCAAGTAACTCTAAGCTTTTCTTTGTTTTTTAAAAGTCGAAAAGCAAGAGTTACTATGGCTCATGAGAGATGCCCTTCCGAAATCATATCTTGGGTTTATAAAAAACTTTCTATGATTATTTAAACAATTTATATTTTGAGACAGCCCATTTGATTTACTACAGCTATTGAAAGAGGTGGTATAATGAGGGAGATTCAAGTATCGGAGATTACCAAGGCTGTTAGGGATTTGTGTATAGAGGCTAACTATTATTTGAATGAAGATATAAAAAATGCCTTTCTGAAGGCGAGCGACGAAGAAGAATTTAAGCTTGCGAAAGATATAATGGATATATTGATTAAAAATGCTGAGATTGCTGCAAATGAAAATATGCCTATGTGTCAGGATACGGGGATGACAGTTGTTTTTATAGATTTAGGACAGGATGTTCATATTGTGGGTGGAAATTTAAACGATGCGATTAACGAAGGGGTAAGAAAAGGATACATAGAAGGATATTTAAGAAAATCAGTTGTAGGCGACCCGATTGAAAGAATAAATACAAAGGACAATACCCCTGCTGTTATATACACAAATATTGTTGAAGGGGATAGAATAAAGATAACGGTTGTTCCAAAGGGATTTGGAAGCGAAAATATGAGCCAGCTTAAAATGTTAAAACCAGCAGATGGAATTGAAGGGGTTAAGAAATTTGTTTTGAAGGTCGTGAAGGAAGCTGGACCTAATCCATGCCCTCCTATTATTGTTGGAGTTGGAATTGGAGGGACATTTGATTATTCGGCATATCTTGCTAAAAAGGCGCTGTTAAGGTCAATTGATAAAAGAAACAGCAATACATTTTATGCTAAACTTGAAGAGGAACTTTTGGACAGCATAAACAAGCTTGGAATTGGGCCTCAAGGGTTTGGAGGAAGGACTACTGCTCTTGCAGTAAATGTTGAAGCATTTGCAACTCATATAGCAGGTCTTCCGGTTGCAGTTAATATAAGCTGCCATGCCACAAGGCATGCAGAGATTGAATTTTAAAGCTAGTTTCAATTAATTTGTATAATAGAAGAAAAAATTGGGGAGGATTGAGGATGAGCAAAAAAATTACAACACCCCTTACCATGGAACAAATAAATAATCTTAAGGCAGGAGACAGCGTTTTGTTAACTGGATATGTTTACACCGCAAGGGATGCTGCACACAAAAGATTGGTGGATTTGATAAACCAAGGAAAAGAATTGCCATTTGATATAGAAGGCCAAGTAATATATTATGTTGGGCCGACTCCTGCAAAGGAAGGACAGCCGATAGGTTCAGCAGGGCCAACAACAAGCTATAGAATGGATTCATATACTCCAGCGCTTCTTGAAAAGGGATTGAAGGGAATGATAGGCAAAGGAAAAAGAGGTGCAGAGGTAGTCGAATCTATAAAGAAAAACGGTGCTGTATACTTTGCTGCAATTGGTGGTGCAGCAGCATTAACTGCAAAATGTGTTAAGCAATCCGAACTGGTTGCATATGAGGATTTGGGTGCTGAGGCGATTAGAAGGCTATATGTTGAGGACTTGCCACTTGTTGTTGTAATAGACAGCCAGGGCAATAACTATTATGAAATAGGGCAGAGGGAGTATATTGAATTGACAAACAATTCAAGAAGTCAAGAAATCAAGTGAATGTCACTCATGGAGGTGCACTATGAAGATAGTAAGGCCAGCTAAAGCAGGGACGATGGAGTCAAATGATATATACATAATGATATACCCAAACGAAAATGGGAATGAGATTCAGCTTGATAGCATAGTTTTAAAGCAGTTTGGAAAGGCAATTGAAAGGGTAATAATGGATACATTAAACGAACTTGAAGTTGATAATGCTCTTGTAGTTGCAAAGGATAGAGGAGCGCTTGATTATACTATTAGGGCAAGGATGGAGACGGCTATAAAGAGGGCAAGCGAGTAGGATTGAATTGACAAACAATTCAAGAAGTCAAGAAATCAAGTGAATGTCACTTATGGAGGTGCATTATGAGGAGAAGTATGTTGTTTATACCGGGGAATAATCCTTCGATGGTGCAGAATTCTCCAATACTCGGGGCGGACAGCATAATACTGGATTTGGAGGATGCGGTAAGTATAGATGAAAAGGATGCGGCAAGGCATCTTGTAAGGAATGCACTGTTGAGCCTGGATTTTGGGGACGCTGAAAAGGTTGTAAGAATAAACAGCATAGCAACGGAGCTTGGATACGATGATATAGACTGCATAGCAAGGGTAAAACCCGATGCAATATTAGTGCCCAAAGCAAGTGAGGATGCTATAGAAGAGATAGATGAGCTTCTTTCTACTATTGAAAGGGAAGAGGGATTTAAGCTTGGAAGCATTAAAATAATTCCTCTTATAGAAACTGCATTTGGACTTGAGGATGTTTTCAATATTGTAAAATCTTCAAAGAGAGTTAAAGCAGTCCTTTTGGGTGCTGAGGATTTAACGGCTGATATGGAGATAAAAAGGACTAAAGAGGGAGAGGAAATATTCTATGCAAGAAGCAGAATAGTTTCAGTATGCAAGGCACTTAAGGTTGATGCAATTGACACTCCCTTTACCGATGTAAACGATTTTGATGGACTTTTAAAAGACTGTGAAAAGGCAAAACTAATAGGAATGACGGGAAAGGCGGCTATTAATCCAAGACAGGTTGATATAATAAATGAAGTTTTCTCACCAAGTTTAGATGATTTAAAATGGGCAACAAGGGTTATAGAGGCATATGAAGAAGCACAAAGAGAAGGCAAGGGTGTATTCTCACTGGATGGAAAAATGGTAGATGCTCCAATTTTAGCAAGGGCAAAAAATGTAATTGAAAAGGCTAAGGCAGTAGGTTTGATATAGGGGGCGATGCTATGATTAACGCTTTAGGAAGAAACTTACCTGATTATATAGAAGGTTATGGAAAAGTTAAGCCATTTGCTGGAGCATTTGAAAATTATAAAGAGGTTGTGAAATCATCGGTTAAGCTTAAAAGTGTAAAGCCTGGGGATGATAAAGTTCTATCCTCAATAAAAGAGGCTCTTTTAAAATGTGAAATAAAGGATGGTTATACTATTTCATTCCACCACCATTTAAGAAATGGTGATTTTGTTTTGAATATGGTTGTTGATGAGATTGCAAAGCTTGGACTAAAGGACATAAAGGTTGCAGCAAGTTCAATTTTCCCATGCCACGCACCTCTTGTTGAACATATAAAAAATGGTGTAGTAACAGGAATTTATGCAAACTATATGTCGGGCCCTGTTGCAGAGGCTGTATCAAAGGGAATACTAAAGTATCCGGCAATTATGCATACCCATGGAGGCAGGGCAAGGGCAATCGAAAGCGGAGATTTGCACATTGACATCGCATTTATTGCATCTCCAGCCTGTGATACCTATGGGAATATAAATGGAGTAGAGGGAAAATCTGCCTGTGGCAGTTTGGGATATGCTATTCCAGATGCTATGTATGCAGATAGGGTTGTTGCTATAACTGATAATTTAGTGCCATATCCAGCATGTCCAATCGAGATCAGCCAGGAGTATGTTGATTATATAGTAGAGGTTGAAGCTATAGGAGACCCTAAGGGAATAGTTTCAGGGACAACAAGAATTACAAAGGACCCAGTAGGACTTAAAATTGCAAAACTTGCAGCACAGCTAATTGAGGAATCGGGACTATTAAAGGACGGATTTTCATTTCAGACAGGTGCTGGTGGAACATCCCTTGCGGTTGCAGCTTTTGTAAAGGAAATGATGAAGAAAAATAATATTAAGGGAAGCTTTGCAGCAGGCGGAATAACTGGATACATCGTTGAAATGTTCGAAGAAGGGCTATTCAGGTCACTATTCGATGTTCAATGTTTTGATTTAAAGGCAGTTGAGAGCTACAAAAACAATAAAGCACATCAGGGAATGTCCTCGTCAATGTATGGAAACCCCCACAACAGGGGCGCAGTTGTCAACAATCTCGATGTAATGATACTTGGAGCAACTGAAATAGATACTGACTTTAATGTAAATGTTACAACAGGTTCCAATGGAGTTATAATGGGAGGCTCTGGAGGTCACTCGGATACAGCAGCTGGTTCTAAGCTTGCAATAGTTGTAACTCAATTAACCAAAGCAAGACTTCCTATTATAGTCGACAGGGTAACTACAGTTACTACACCAGGTGAAACAATAGACGCTGTAGTTACTGAGAGGGGAATTGCAATAAATCCAAAAAGATTGGACCTTTTAGAAAAACTTAAAGAAAGCAAACTCCCTATATTTACTATAGAAGAGCTTAAACAAATGGCAGAAAAGATGACTGGAGTTCCAGAAAAGATTGAATTTGAAGATAAAATTGTTGCAATTGTAGAGTATAGGGACGGAACGG
This sequence comes from Caloramator mitchellensis, assembly GCF_001440545.1. Classification (NCBI taxonomy): domain Bacteria; kingdom Bacillati; phylum Bacillota; class Clostridia; order Eubacteriales; family Clostridiaceae; genus Caloramator; species Caloramator mitchellensis. The sequence goes on along the minus strand of NZ_LKHP01000015.1, from coordinate 9,740 downwards.
TTATAGATGTAGTAAGGCAGGTTAGGTGATTCTATGGAAATTTATCAAACCAAGCATTTAGATGAGGTCAGGGAATTTTTAGAGGGATTTGATTTAAGGCTTGAACAGGATGTTGATATGACTGTTGTTGCGGTAGAAAACGATAAAATAATTGGAACCTGTTCAGCTGCTGGGCATGTTATAAAGGACTTTGCAGTATCAGTGGAATATCAAAACGAAGGTGTTGCAGCAAAGCTGCTGACCTTTATTCAAAACAAGCTTTTTGACAAAGGGGTTTATGATACATTTATATTCACTAAGCCTGAAAACAAATATATATTCGAGGGGCTTGGATATAGATTTGTTGAAGGAAACGATGACGTAGTCCTTTTAGAAGGTGGAACAGCAAATGTTGAAAAATATGTTAAGGATATGTTCAAGAAAAGCGGACTTTCAAATGGTAAAAAGGCTGCGCTTGTTATGAACTGCAATCCTTTTACACTTGGGCATAGATTCCTTATCGAAACTGCATCTTACGAAAATGATGAGGTTGTGGTATTCATAGTGGAAGAAAATCGCTCGCTTTTCCCTTTTGATGTAAGGCTTAACCTGGTAAAAGAGGGTGTAAAGGATTTAAAAAATGTAGCTGTAATCCCCGGAGGTAGATATATTATATCATCTGCTACATTTCCAAGCTACTTCTTAAGGCAGGAGGATGAAAGGCTGAGGGCTTATACAAGGCTGGATGCAGCTATATTTGGAAAGTATATTGCAAAGGAATTTAATATTGATAAACGTTATGTAGGAACAGAACCGTATTGCAATGTAACAGATGCCTATAATAATGCTCTTGTGGATGTTCTGCCTTCCTTTGGCATAGAAGTTAGGATTGTTGAAAGAAAACAAATTGATAATACGGCAGTAAGTGCCTCCTTTGTCAGGGAACTTATTAGAAAAGGAAAAATTGAGGATACTTACAAATATGTCCCTGAAACTACCTTTAATTTTTTAGTTTCAGACGAAGCAAAAGAAATTATAGATAAAATAAAAAGGAGCGATACTCCACATTGAAGAGGATACTTGAGGATAGAGAAAAAAGATTTTTTAAGGTTTTGTCGCTTTATGAAAAATATAGCTTTCCGATTCTTGTCGGAAAAATAAATTACCCGGGAAATAACAAAAACACATTAGAGGCAGTTTCTGCCTTTAATGTGTTATATTCTCTATTGATTGAACAGTTCAGAGAATATACAATTCATAATGAAGTAGATGATGGGTTTGACGGAAAAAGCGTTTTAATGGTATTGAATTTAGACAAAATGAAAATAAAAAAAATGGCAGTTGAAATAGAAGAAACTCACTCATTAGGTAGAATTTTCGACATAGATGTTTATGAGGGAGAAAAATCTGTTTCACGCAAAGATTTGGGATTTAAAGAGAGAAGATGCATAGTCTGCGGCGAAGATGCAAGGGTGTGTGCAAGGGAGTTAAGGCACACAGTTGATGAGGTTTTAAGTTTTATTAATAGCAGAATTAGAAGATATATTGCGAAATATGAGTCTATAAATGATATGGTTTAAATATTGGTCATTAAGGTTTGATATTGTTATGATTTTAAAAATAATGGGGAAAGCAGGGAAGAACGTGGCAGTTATTAGAATTGACGAAAAAGATAGAGAACTTATAAAAGCTGCTCAAAATATTATATTGCTGTATGTGCAGAGGCAACAGCGATAGGAAAAGCAATTTCAGAAGGCGAAAGAGAATATGAAACATTTTGTATGTTTAGAGGTGTCTATGAAAGAATATTTAGGCAAAAAAGTAAAGGTTATAATTGATAGACCGCTCGGTTCAAAGCATCCTAAAAACGATGCAATAAAAACAATGATTAATATAAGACCAATTACAAACAAAAGCAGAGGAAGATGAAGTTTGAATTCAGTGTTATTAGATAAGGATTTAGATATCAAAGAATTTGCTAAAACTACAGCACAGATTATAATAGAAGGTATGATATTAGAGGTTATATCCCATCCATCTCCGGGACTTGTCTCACCATTTTCCAATGGGAGCCACAGGGATATGGACTATAATACCTTTTTAAAAAGCACGGCAGCACTTTCAAAATACATGTCGGAGTTTGTAAGTATAGGTTATAACTATAACGAGGGACTACTACAAAGGATAAGAGAAGTTGGCATTTTAGCAGAAAAAGACATGTTCAAGGCCACAAATGGAATTAATACTCAAAAGGGAATTCTTTTTTTATCTGCATTAATAGGAGTAGCAGCAGGAAGGTGCAGAAGGCTTGGGACAACTTTAGATAGATACAATTTGTCAAATATAATAAAGGAAACAACCAAAGGAATAGTTGAGAGGGAATTAAAAAGCGCATACTCAAAAAAAGACCTGACAAATGGTGAAAGGCTTTATATAAAATATGGAGTTGAAGGAATAAGAGGAGAGGTTGAAAATGGACTCCCAACTGTTATTAAATATGGCCTGCCTGAATTTGAAGGGGCGCTAAAATCAGGGTTAAACATAAATGATTCGCTTATAAATGCGCTTATAGTTATTATTTCTAAAACAGATGATACTACTATTTTAAACAGGAAAGGAATTGCAGGGTTATATTTTGCCAAGAGCATGGCTAAAAATGCGATATACTTAGGATTGATGAAATCTAAAATCGGGAGAAATTATATAGAATTTATGGGCAAAATGTTTATAAACAAAAATATAAGCCCGGGAGGGTCGGCGGATTTAGTTGCAGCAACATATATAATATATAAACTTGAAAAACTGGGGGAATGCATATGAAGAGGCTATTAGAAGCAGCGATTGAAAACAACAGAGAATGGACTAAAAAGGGAAATGTTGCAACATATATACCTGAATTATCAAAGGCTAATAAAGAACATTTAGGTGTTGCAGTATATACCATCGATAATGAAGAATATTATGCAGGGGACTGCGATGTTAAATTTACAATGCAAAGCGTATCAAAGGTCGTAGCCTTAATGCTTGCACTATTAGACAATGGAAAGGAATATGTTTTCTCGAAGGTTGATATGGAACCTACTGCGGACACCTTTAATTCTATAAGCAGCCTTGAAAAAAGAAATCCAAACAAGCCATTAAACCCAATGATAAATTCTGGTGCGATTGTTACATCATCCATGATAAGCGGTAAAGACGGAAGCGAAGCAATAGAAAGAATATTAAAGTTTACAAGAAAGATAACTAACAATCCAACAATCGATATAAACTACGATGTATATAAATCAGAAAAAGAAACTGGAGACAGAAACAGGGCTCTTGCTTATTTCATGAAAAGCACCGGTATAATAGAGGGAAGCGTTGAAGATGCCCTTGACGTCTATTTTAAGCAGTGCTCAATCGAAGTTACCTGCAAAGATATAGCAAGGATAGGAGCCATGCTTGCCAACGATGGAGTTATGCCCTGGAGCGGTGAAAGAATAATTCCAAGACAAATAGCAAGAATTGTAAAAACCATAATGGTCACATGCGGTATGTATGATGCATCAGGTGAATTTGCAGTTAGAATAGGAATACCAGGAAAAAGTGGAGTTGGCGGAGGAATTTTAGCATCCGTTCCAGGCCGAATGGGCATTGGAGTCTATGGTCCATCCCTTGATGCAAAAGGAAACAGCATCGGCGGTCTAAAAGTCCTTGAAGAACTTTCAAGGGAACTCGACTTAAGCATCTTTTAGTGACATTCACTTGATTTCTTGAGTTCTTGAGTTGTTTAACAATTTGGACATGCTATTGAAGAAAAGTATTATAATTTTTTAACAAATCTTAACTTATTGATAGAAGGAAATTACAATTTTAGAAAGAATAATATATATAATGCAGGAAGTTTATGTTTTTCCTGCAAATATTTATAGGGGGGATTTTCATGGGACTGGAAACGGAGAAAGAATCGAAAAGCTTAAGGAGGCGCTTTATTTAGCAATTGATTCCGGAAATGAAGAACTTGCATTAACTTTAAGTCAAGCCCTTGATGAATTCATTATCGATGCAATGGAGGAAAAAATACTCGAAAAGGAACCATGTTTCAAAGTTAAGCTTGAACCTACAAGTGTTGAAATGAAAACCTTTGAAAAAATAGCCCCTACCAAATTTAAAATTGTTGATGGAAAAATTGAATGTGACAAGGACATTGAAAAATTTATTATTATGCTTATTAGCAACATAGGTTTTAGACGGTTATATCAAATAATAAATAAAGAAGCTTGGAAATCTATTTTAGAAAATATAAATTGATTTTAGGCAGGATTACCTGCCTTTTTTTACAAAAACTTTTAATAACTAACAATTTAAAATATATTGACATAATTGTTGATATTTTAGATGATTAAATGTTAGGAATGATTGAATGTAAAAAATTTAAGTCACAATCAAAACTTTAATTGAATAAAATACTAAATGATATTCATTACCGTTTGAGTTTTATCGTTTAATCAATTAATATACAGAATAAGGAGAAAAATTTCTCTCCTTATTCTGTTTTATTTATTTTAGTAGCAGCAATTTTATATTGATATCCAGGCTGAATATCTGTAAAAATATATACTCCATTATTGTTTGATCTTGTATAGCAAATAGGTGTTGCTAATGAATTAACTTCAATTCTGTAAAGAGTTACTATTGCATTTGGAATGGGCTTATCATTATTATCTTTTATTACACCAAAGATAGCAGCACTAGAATTTTTTGGATATTGTCTGAGCCTTACTAATAATCTTGTGACATTATTAACTCTGTCTACTCTAACAGTAGTGATTTCATTTTCGTAACCTAATTTAGAAGCTATCACTTTATATATCCCAACCGGGACATCTGCAAATAAAAATTGTCCACTTTCATTGGTAAATGTTGTAGAAAAAAGCCCTTCTTGCATGTCTTCGTTTATCGTAAATAATTTAAGAGAACAACCATCTATAGGGTTGTCCTGGTAATCTAATACATTTCCTGCAATAACAGATAAGTTATACTTAGAATTTGTAATAAGAGTAAAGTTGATTTCGAGTTGTTGCTGTATTTGTAATGTAAATGGAACTATATCGGACAAGAAATATCCATTAGCAATAGCTGCAATCTTGTATTGAACACCTGAATGAACGGGAGAAAAAACAAAATATCCTTTTGCATCTGAGTAGGTAACTGCTAAAAGATTTTCATTTTCGTCAAGCAATTTAACGACTGCACCTAATATTGGATTGCAATTTTCATCCTTTACAGTCCCAAAGACTGAACCTGATTCTAAATTTGGATTGTCAAACAGCTGTAAATCTATACGAATTTCCTCACCTTCATTCTTGAGTTCTCTGGTTTCAGATTCTTTTAAAGTATAAAGATTTACTGTAGTGTTAGTTGTATTCATAATAAATCCCTCCAATGATTTTTTTCCTATAATAAGATATTCATAAAATGATAATATGTTACATAATTCTACATGATTATCAAAAGACAAAATGGTCAAAATTATTTGTTAAAAAAATGTTTTTATAGTATAATATAATTGTTGAAAAATCTGAAAAATTAAAATTTTTCCGCAATGGGGTGATGGTTTTGGAATTTAAATTAACAAGGGAACAGGAACTTGTAAAGGAAATGCTGGAGAAATTTGTAGAAAACGAAGTAAAACCTATGGCTGCAGAAGTTGATGAGAAGGAAACTTTTCCGCTTGAAAATGTTAAAAAAATGGCAAAGTTAGGACTCATGGGCATCCCGTTTTCTAAAGAAGTTGGAGGAAGCGGAGGAGACTTCATAAGTTACATTATGGCGGTTGAAGAAATATCAAAGGCATGTGCAACAACAGGGGTAATATTATCTGCCCATACATCCCTATGCTGCTGGCCTATATATAACTTTGGCAACGAGGAGCAGAAGAAAAAATATCTGCCTTCACTTTTAAAGGGTGAAAGACTAGGAGCCTTTGCCCTTACAGAACCAAATGCAGGAACGGATGCAGCAAGCCAGCAGACGGTTGCTAAGCTTGAGGGCGACTATTACATATTAAATGGCAGCAAAGTGTTCATTACTAACGGTGGATATGCAGATGTATTCATAGTATTTGCAATGACAGACAGAAGCAAAGGAACAAAGGGAATATCAGCCTTTATAGTAGAAAAGGGATTTGAAGGATTCGAGATAGGAAAGATAGAAGAAAAGATGGGAATTAGAGGTTCATCAACAGCAGAGCTGATTTTTAAGGATTGCAGGGTTCCAAAGGAAAACCTGTTAGGACAGGAAGGAAAAGGATTTTCAATCGCGATGGCGACACTTGATGGAGGAAGAATAGGTATTGCAGCACAGGCACTTGGAATAGCAGAGGGAGCCCTTGATGAAGCAGTTAAATATATGAAGGAAAGAAAACAGTTTGGAAAGCCAATAGCAACCTTCCAGGGGCTTCAATGGTATATAGCTGAGATGGCAACAAAGGTAGAAGCAGCAAAGCTTTTGGTATACAAAGCTGCATGGAAGAAACAGAATAATATGCCGATAAGCTTTGATGCAGCTATGGCAAAACTTTACGCATCAGAAACAGCGATGGAAGTTACAACTAAGGTAGTTCAAATATTTGGAGGCTATGGCTACACAAGGGATTACCCAGTTGAAAGAATGATGAGGGATGCAAAGATAACAGAGATATATGAAGGGACAAGTGAAGTTCAAAAGATGGTAATATCAGCACACGTATTAAAGTAATGGGGGGATAGTATGAGAATAGTAGTTTGCATAAAGCAAGTTCCAGATACAAACGAAGTGAGAATAGACCCAGTAAAGGGGACTTTGATAAGGGAAGGCGTTCCAAGCATAATGAATCCGGACGATAAAAACGCTCTTGAAGAAGCATTGAGGTTAAAGGATGAATATGGTGCAACAGTTATAGTAGTAACTATGGGACCGCCACAGGCTGAAAAGGTTTTAAGGGAAGCTTTAGCCATGGGAGCAGATGAGGCATATCTTTTAACGGATAGATTGTTTGCAGGAGCAGATACATGGGCTACTTCTTTGACGCTTGCAAGGGCAATACAAAAAATAGGGTATGATTTGATATTTGCAGGTAGACAAGCAATAGACGGTGACACAGCACAGGTTGGATCAGAGATAGCAGAACATTTAAATATTCCACAGGTAACCTATGTAGAAAAGGTAGAAATAGAAAAGGATTCATTGAGAATTAAAAGAGCCCTGGAAGATGGATATGAAATTATAAGAATACAAAAGCCATGCCTTTTAACATGTATAAAGGAATTAAACAACCCAAGATATATGAACATATATGATATATTCACATGCTATCAAAAGGAGATAAAGATACTTACAACACAGGATTTAGAGCTAGATAAAGAAGAAATAGGACTTTCAGGCTCACCTACTAAGGTAAGAAAGACCTTTACTAAAGAGCCAAAGGGCAAGGGAGAGATAATAAACCTTCCTCCAGTTGAGGCAGCACAATATGCAGCAAATAAATTAAAGGAAAAGCATTTTATATAGGGGGGATAATGATGAGCGTTTGGGTTATAGCAGAGCAAAGGGAAGGAACTTTGCAGAAGGTATCATTAGAACTTTTAGGAAAGGGAAGACAGATAGCAGATAAGCTTGAAGAAAAACTTGTCGCAGTTCTTGCAGGTTATGAAGTAGAAAAGATAGCAGATACATTGATAAAACATGGAGCTGATGAGGTAATAATATTGGACCATATTCTTTTAAAGAACTATACAACTGATGGATATACAAAGGCGATTGCCCAGATTGCGATGGAAAGAAAACCAGAGATAATTTTCATTGGGGCTACGAATATAGGAAGAGATTTAGGGCCAAGACTTGCAGCAAGGCTAAAGACAGGGCTTACAGCAGACTGCACAGGGCTTGATATAGATGAGAATACTAAAAATCTTTTGATGACAAGACCAGCCTTTGGAGGAAACCTAATGGCAACCATAGAATGTCCAAACCACAGGCCACAGATGGCAACTGTAAGACCAGGAGTTTTCGCAGTTCCATGTGCTGATGATAGAAGGAAAGGAAAAATTGAAAAGGTTGCTGCACAGATAAAGGAAAGCGATATAAGGACGGTTGTAGAAAAGATAGTAAAGTCACTTGAGGATAAGGTAGACATAACTGAGGCTAAGGTAATAGTATCTGGAGGAAGAGGAGTAGGAAATGAGGAGGGCTTTGCACTTTTAAAGGAACTTGCCCATTTATTAGGCGGAGTAGTAGGAGCTTCACGTGCAGCGGTCGACGCAGGATGGATTGGAAAGGATCATCAGGTTGGACAAACAGGAAAAACTGTAAGGCCAAATCTATATATAGCATGTGGAATCTCAGGAGCTATACAGCACCTTGCAGGAATGCAGGAGAGCGACTTTATAATAGCCATAAACAAGGATGAAACTGCACCTATAATGTCGATAGCAGATGTAGCACTAGTTGGAGATTTGTATAAAATACTTCCTGAACTTATAAATGAAATAAAGGGATACAAGGATAGCTGTGACATTCACTTGATTTCTTGACTTCTTGAATTGTTTGACAATTAAAGTTTTTCTATTTTGAGCCTCATGAATTACATTATAGGAATTCTTTCACTGAACTGAGCAACTTTTAACTTTTATTTGAGAAAATCTCCATAAAGTTTAAAAGTAAGAGTCGCAAAGGTTCGTGAGGGATGCTGTTTTCATACTTTTCATGAGGCTCAGTAGAAATATTTTAGATTATGCTTATTTGTAGCAATACTTCGAAATTTTACAAGAAATTATTTTAAGACATACATTTGCTTAAGTCCCACCTATAATCATCCAGCTACAACAATGTCTGAACTTACAATAGAAATCAAATCTATATTAAACCTTAAAACCTCAAGTTTTCTAAAATCAAATTTTGGTATTTGCATCATTTTAAGAAACTCTATTGATTTGTCGAAATCTTTCATAAGACTTATTTTTCTTGTCTCAAATTCCTTCTGCATTAAATCATTATAATAATTGCAATATGCAAAGTAATCTTTTCTTTCACGATTATATTTTTCATAATCTTCACCACAAGCATCTATTACTCCTCTACATAGATACAGGTTGCAAGGATGAGGTTTTAGAGCAAAATAAAGCTTGCATCCGGATTTCTCAAAAAAGGGGCACAGCCTGAAAAACAATTTTGAGTCGAATTCATTGTTGTTCATTTTTGATTTATTATATTTTTCCTCATCAAAGAACCCAAGTATTTCAATGAAGTATTTTTCTATTTTTGTATAGGGAAGATTGTAAATTTCATATATGAAATCCTCTCTTCCTATGTCGAGTATATTTTTTATGTCGATTAGTTTGTATTTTGGAAAATACCAGCAACATCCCCTTGATTTGATTGTTAAATAGGAAGTGGCTTCTAGAAAGCCTAAACATTTTCCACAAAAGGAGCAATTGAAGTGTGGAATGTTGTTTTTCACTTCGTATTTAACGTAGTGCATTGTAATCATCCCCCTTTAATTTGAAGTTAGCACAATAATAAGTATATTTCAAACGTCTAGATTTTATGAAAAAATCAATAAAAAAAATCTATAATAAGATTTTTTTAGAAAACTCATCCTTTTTGTAGATATTTAATGAATTTACTAATTGTGTAAAATATTCTGAAGATTTATAATAATATTATGGTGCAGGTATAGCTCAATGGCAGAGCTCCGGCTTCCCAAGCCGGCTATGCGGGTTCGATTCCCGTTACCTGCTCCA
>NZ_LKHP01000014.1 GCF_001440545.1 Caloramator mitchellensis | reverse complement strand
CTACCTTCTTACAGATTGCTTGTTCAATTACTCACTTACAACGTTTTTGTTTATTGTATCCAAGAATTTCTTGCCTTTTCCTTTTTTGTTTTTTGAATTATTATTTTCTTCTGTTTTATTTCTTTCTTGGTTCTTTTCTTTATTTTCTAAGTTCCCATTAACCATTTTTCTAACTTCTTTAGCTTCTTGTTTAGTTATAGTTCCGTTTTTTACTTCTTGTTTTAATGTGTTTTTAACTTCCTTTTTCAACTCTTTATTTTTCATTACTTGCTTTTTAGCTTCCATTGCACTCTTTAATTCAGCTTTTTTAGCTTCAAAGGATGACTTTGCAGTATTTAATAGCTCCGAAGCTTTTTTAATTTCATCTTCATTATTTGACTCTATTGCTGCTTTTAGCATTTCTTCAGCTTCATTGAGAGCTTTTCTAGCGGTGTTTAATTCATGTCTCTTTTCAACCATATTAACTACAGCTTCTTTTTTTGCAGTTTGAAGCTCAATAACCTTTTGAATGGTAGGCTTTGCATTTTCAGAAACCTTTTCTTGTATTTTTGTTAGCACTTCAATAGATTTTTTATATTTAGCATCTATTTGTTCTTTTATCTTGTCTATTTCTTCAGACTTTACCTCAGTTGTTTGATTTTCATTATCTATAATTGTTTTAAATTCAGATTGTGCATCATCCATTTTACTTTGATATTCTTCTACGGTTGTTTTTGTTAATTCTTCTTTTCCTTCTTCAGCCATGACTTGTGCCTCGGATAATCTTTCTTCTGCAACAGTTGTTATAACTTCTATCTTTTCTTGTGAATCATCAGCTAGAGCAATTTTAACTTCATCTACTAATTTGTCAATTGGATATAAAATACTGTCAGGGGTAATTCCAGCATTTACTTCTTGAGTTTCAGCATGAGCAATAGTAAGATTAAATGATATGATAAGTGAAACAGCAAATACGATAATTTTTTTCATCCTAGATTCCTCCTTTTGATTGTTTTCACTAATTAATACGCAAGCTGAAAATAATTTAAGGGGGTACCCACTTAAAAAAAGTATTTATTTCGTATAAATAAATGAGAGGGGGAAGGAGATGTGGCAAAAGAACAATAAGGAAGAGTTAATAAATGAAAACAAGAAGTTTATATATAATGTTGTTTCGAGCATATGTAAAAGAAGGATGGAATGGGAAAACGATGATGAGCTTAGCATTGCATTAATTGCCTTTAATAAGGCTATAGATAAATTTGAAAAAGAAAAGGGTAACTTTTATTCATATGCAAAAATGCTCATTAAAAACTCCATAATCGATTATTTCAGAAAAAATAAAGAAAAGTATATACTTGCATTTCAAGAAGATGAAATAGTTGAACTCGATTATAAAAATTCTATTAACGATTATGAAGCTGAAAATGAGAGAAAAATGATGACTTTGGAAATAATAGAGTTTTCAAAAAGATTGCAGGAGTTTGGAATTGAGCTTAAAGACCTTGTAAATAATTCGCCTAAACACAAAGATACAAGAGATGAATTGTTAAATTTAGCAATGGTTATAGCTGGGGATTCTGAATTAATTGAAAATATAAATAAGACGAAAATGCTTCCTATAAAAAAAATTAGTCAGATAACTTTAAAAAAAGAAAAATTTGTTGAAAAGTGGAGACGATATTTGATAGCTCTTATTATATTGTTATCAAATGATGAATTTGAATATATTAAGTCCTATCTCAATATAAAGGTAGGTGATAAGATTGATTAAAAAGGGAATAGTTATCGAACATGACGGCAAAAAAGGGATTTTAATGACCAGCTCAGGTGAATTTATAAAGATAAACACTAAGGGAAAAATTGAATTAGGTCAGGAATATGTTTATAAGACAAATGAGTACTTAAGCTACAATAAATTGTTAATAGCTGCGTCAATGGTTTTATTTATCTTTTCAACTTTATTTTACAATATGTATTACACAGTTTACGCTTCTGTAATTGTAAGTATAAACCCAAAGGTTAAACTTGAGGTAAATAGATTTGAAAGAATTATTAATGTGATGCCCTTAAATGATGATGCAAAGGAGCTAATAAGGGATATTAATTTGAAAAACAAAAAAATAGAAGATGGGTTGATGATGGTCGTGGAAAAGGCAAAGGAGAAAAAAATCATAACTGACGAATATAAAAAGGGAAGTTCTCAGGCAGTTGAAGTTACGACTGAAGGAAAACCGCTAAAGCTTGATTCTTTTTATAAGGAAATTGAAAATAGAGGCATAAATATTAAAACTGTAGAAGAAAACGTTAAAATAAGAAAAAATAATAATAAGAATAACAGTGATACTACAACAAAAAGATTAGAAGAGAAGTATATAGAAAAAAATAATTTGAAAAATAAAAAAGAAATACCAAGCAATAAAAAAAGAGAAAAAATTGAATTTGAAGAAGACAGGGACAAACAGAAAAATATGAATAAAAAGCACGAAAATAAAAACAGCAATAAAAATAATATCAAAGGTAAAAATAATTAAAGCTTCAGGGTAGATATGGAATTCCATGTAATAATTACTTGTTAATATTTAATAAGAGCCTCCGATATATAAAGTAAAGGAGGCGATTTTATGTCTAAAATCAAGAAAATATATACAGCTATTATTTTGTTTGTAATGGCTATAGGAAATATTGCAGTATTTGCAGCAAAGCCAAGCAAAACACCACCGTTGCCGCCATCAAGCATTGGTGCCCAGAATATTACAAGTAATAGTTTAACTTTAACTTGGACGAGCAGTAAAGGAGCAACAGGATACAAGATTTATATGGCAACACCAAATGATGCAAATTATACTCAGATTGCAACTTTATCTGGGACAAGCTATAATGTTTCTAATTTAAAACCAGCTACATCCTATTGGTTTTTTGTCCGTGCATATAATTCTTATGGAACTTCAGGGGATTCAAAACATATAAATGTTGTAACCCCTAATGTAATAGTAAATTCGAGCAAAAATGTAATTGGTTTTGCAACCTATTACTATTCTGGAGACAAATCTTCATATAACTCGATGCTAAATTACGGAAACTATTTGAATACTATAATAACTCACACATATATAACAGATGGACAAGGTAATGTTTCAGGGCTTGTTCCAGCAGAGCAAATCAATTATGCAAACAATAATTCAATTATTCCATTAGTAATGGTTAGCAACAATTTTAGCGGAGAAGTTGCAAAACAGTTGTTAGAATCACCTTCAAACAGGCAAAATCTTATAGGTAATATTTTAAATGCGATAAAGTCTAATGGATATAAAGGTGTTAATATTGATTTAGAAGGGGTTTATTACTACGATAGAGCATATTTATCAACGTTTATTAAGGAACTTTATGATGTTTTAAAGCCACTTGGATATATAATAACTATATCAGTTCCGGCAAAGACATCCGATAGCTTAACTAACAGCTGGAATGGTGCATATGATTATGCGGAACTAGCAAAATATGTTGACCAATTCGTTCTTATGACTTACGATGAACACTATCCAGGAGGAACACCAGGAGCAATAGCATCTATAGGTTGGGTTCAAAAGGTAATTGAATATACAATAAGTGTAGTTCCAAAGGATAAAGTAATACTTGGACTTGCGGCCTATGGATATGATTGGTCATCAAATGGAACGAAGGCATACAGCATAAACGGAATATATAATCTTGCTGCAAACAATGGTGCTACTATACTTTGGGATGATGCATCAAAGTCACCATATTTCAACTACAAGGATGCATCTGGATTAACCCACAGCGTATGGTTTGAGAATGAAGTGAGCATTTCATATAAGCTTGATTTAGTTAATAGTTACAACCTATCAGGTATAGCAATTTGGAGACTTGGACTTGAAAACGCTGCATATTGGGATACGATAAAAACAAAGTTGAACAAATAAAAAACAGATAACCTTTAGGTAATGCCTAAAGGTTATCTGTTTTTTATTTTTCTTAAAGCCCATATAAGGCAATCGATTTCTTCAAAAGTATTGTAAAGGCCAAAGCTCAAGCGTATCATACCAGGTCTTTTTAGGTCAGGGTTTTTTCTAAATTTCTCTATATCATCTTTGTTTATTTTCAATAGTCTTTGAACATAAGGTTGGGCACAAAAACATCCGCTTCTAACTCCAATTCCAGCTTCTTCAGCAAGAGTTTGTGCTACTTTCTCATGATAAATTCCTCTAACGTTAAAGGGGATAATGGCGACTTTATTAGAAGTATCGTTACAATATAATTCAATGCCGTCAATATGTGATAATCTTTCATTTGCATATTCTAATAAAGAATATTCATATTCTTCTATTCTATCCATGCCTATTTTCTCAAGTGTATCAATAGCAGCAGTCAGGGCTAAAACCCCCATTAAATTTGGTGTTCCAGCTTCATCCTTTGAGGGCGGGTCATCCCATATTACAAAATCACGTGATACCAGTTTTACTGTTCCGCCTCCTTTATAGTCAGGTTCTCCTCTCTCGAAAAACCTTTTAGGTCCTATTAATGCACCGACTCCAAACGGGGCATACATTTTATGCCCAGAAAAAGCAAGAAAATCTATTTGATCATAGGAGCTATACCCGTCCATATTAATTTTCTTGTGCGGAACTAACTGTGCTCCATCGACTAGAATCATAGCACCGTTTTTATGAGCAAGTTTTGCTATTTGATGAATTGGATTAATGTATCCTGTAACATTAGATGCTCCAGTTACTGTAACTAGTTTGACTTTTCTATTGTATTTTATAAGCTTTTTCTCAAGATCATCTAGCGAGAATCTGCCACACTCATCGGTTTCAATGTAATCCACTATGAACTTATTTCTCCAGGGTAAATCATTTGAATGGTGTTCCATTGAAGTAGACAGAACTACACACTTATCATCTTTACATAATCTGTTTGAAAGTTTATTTATTGCTTCTGTTGTATTTTTTACATAGATGGCAGTATAATTTTCTATATCCGCCCCAACGAATCTTAAAATTTTATTTCGTGAGTTTTCATATAATTCAGTGGAAACGATTGATTTATAACCTGTTCCTCTGTGAATGGAAGAATACCAGGGAGCAAAGTAATTAATAGCTTCCATTACTGATTTAAATGGTGGGGTAGTAGCAGCATTATCAAAATTTATATATTTTGTCCACTTTCTATTTTTTAAAGGAATATAAGTGTCTGTTCCAAGAACTAGATGCCTGAAATTCATAACATCAACCCCTAAGTTTTTCTCATAATATTATATTTAGAAAGAAGATATTTTGATATAAAATTATTACAAGAAAAGGAATTTTTGAGTTTGTGAAGAATATTATAAGTAAGAGGTTTATTATTTGATTTGAGGTGAGTTTTATGCACATGGGTTTCTGGTTGGATTCTTTATTTTTTATTATTCCTGTAATCATTATAACAATGTTCGTAATTACAATGATAATTAACGTAAAAAATTACATTAAAAATTCTTCCTCTCCAATTTTAAGTGAAAAGGTAAGAGTGGTATCAAAAAGGTTTGATGTTAGACATACTCACCATGCAGCTTCAGAAAACACAACACATGTTACTAGTTCAACAACTTATTATATAACTTTCGAAAATGAGGCAGGGCAAAGGTTTGAACTGAGGGTAGGCCCTAGTGACTATGGTCTAATAGTAGAAGGAGATGAAGGAATTGTAACTTATCAAGGGGAATGGTTTAAAAGATTTGAAAGAAATATAAGAGGGGCTGTCTAAAATATGACGGCCCCTTAAATTAATCAAATAATAGTTTATAATACTTCTTTATTGTTTCTTCAAATGTTTCAAGGCTTATATATCTTGATTCCCTTGAAAATTCTTTACCGTCAATGTATAAAAGGATTGTTGGATATGCGAATACTGAATATGCACCGGCAGCTTCCAGAGTCTTCGATATATCTACCTTAGCAAGGCTAACTTCGGGGTATTCCCTCAGCATTTCTTCAATTTTTGGCAATAATACTTTACAAACATTGCATCCTTCTGTTGTAAAATAAACTACTGCCATTTGATTTGATTGAATAAACTGTGATATTTCATCATTAGTCCTTAATAATATCATACAAACTTCCCCTTTTAAAATGATTTTACTATCATATTTTATACCTAATAGGGGTATATGTCAAATTTTATTCTGAAAGCTTTACAAGTAGAAAATAGCAAATGAGTATAATACTTATTTCAGAGTAGTTAAAGTAACTCATACTAAGTCTAAATTGTTTGCCTAATCCGCCCGCACCGACAAATCCTACGACAATGGTCGTCCTAGTTATTATTTCAAATCTATATAAAATGTATTCTAAAAATTTATTGTAAACTGAAGGGAATACGCCATAGGTTAAAATTTGCCATTTAGAGGCACCGCATGATGATAAGTTAGCAAAAGGTTTATAATCCAAATTTTCAATAACCTCAGAACAAAGTTTGCCAAGTATTCCGTAGTTATGCAATGCAAGAGCTAAGGCTCCAGGTAAAATCCCGGGTTTAAAGAAAAAAATAATTATCATAGCCCATAGAAGTTCAGGAACAGCTCTTGTAAAAATATACATAAATCTTGTAAAGTAAAATAGTCCCAAATTTAATAATCCTTTTTTATGTGTTAAAGTTCCATCAGCTATATTTCTTGAAGCAAAAGCTACAGTTAATATTACGCCTATTGAAGAAAGTCCAATTGCTATAACGCTCATCAGGAAAGTTTCATAAGTTAAATATATAATGTTTTTCCATGAAGTAAAGCTTAATAATGCTGAATTTGATTCATTAAAGCCCAACATTCCTAATACAAATTTTTTGGCATTATTAATATTCTGTTGATTAATTAATGAAAACAAGTTTGCGTCATCAGCTATTAAAATAAATCCCCAAGAAAATATCACTAAGGCTAAAACTAATATTTTATTAATAAAAAGAAAGTCAATTTTGCGCAATCTCATTCTATCAACCTCTTTCGAAGCGCATTGCTCCACAACTCAATTATTATAATCATTAACAAGAGAAATATAAAATATGTCCACATCCTGCTAAAGTTTAAGTCATCAAGGGCTAATTGAATTTGATATCCAAGACCACCAAGTCCAACAAAACTCATTACTGTTGATGACCTTACAGCGCATTCAAATCTATACAAGCTATAACTTATTATATCCTTACTTGCCATTGGCAGATAAGCGTAAAAGAGGCATTGTAATTTTGATGCACCTGAAGATTTTAGGTGTAGAATTGGTTCAATAGGGACACTTTTAAAATTATTTGAATATATTCTTCCTAAAATTCCTCCATAGGGGATAGCTATGGCTAAAATTGCGGCATAAGGGGATAGCCCAAAAGCAGTAACAAATAACCAAGCCCAAACAAGTTCATGGATAGTTCGCATAAACTCGAGTATATTTTTAGATGCATTAGCAACTAATGAATTGCTTATCAATACTCCCGATGATAAAGTTCCAAATATAAAACCTAAAACGATAGCCACTGTAGTTCCAGCAACAGCATAGGATAAAGTTCTTATGCTTGAAATCACTGCAAGAGATAGTATCTCACTTGAGATATCTGGACGAAGTGCTGCTTTAAATATTTGCACAATAATTTCTTTACCACCTGTGTGCACAAGACCATTTTTATAATCTAATAGAAAAGGAGAAATTAAAAAGGTCAATAAAAGCAGTAAACTTAAAATCCTTTTTTTATAAGTAAATCCCTCCATATTACTTCAGCTCCTGATAATTGTATAAGTCTTTTATAATCTCATCTGTTATTTCATTTGAAGGCAAATCAAAAACTACATTTCCATCTTTGATACCAATAAGCCTGTCAAAGTATTTTTTGGCAAATTCTATTGAATGAATACTTGCAATTAATGATATTTTTTCTTTTCTTGCTAGATTTACAAGGATTGATAATATATCTTCAGCTCTCGCAGGGTCAAGCGATGATACAGGCTCATCAGCTAATACAACTTTAGGGTGCTGAAGTAGAATTCTTGCGATTGCAACCCTCTGTTTTTCGCCGCCTGAGAGATTCGCTGTTTTTTCGTCGAATTTTTCTGTAATACCCACTTTATTAAGAGCATCCAATGCTTCATCCTTGCCCTGGGGGAAAAATAAAGAAAAAAGAGATTTGATAAATCCCCATTCATGCAATTTTCCGGCAAGAACATTGTGGATGACTTTTAAATCGTCTATAAGGTCAAATTGCTGTCTTATGATACCAATTTTCTTTGCTAATTGTTTATTGGATTTATAATTCACTATGTTAATTCCATCGATTGTAACAGAGCCATTGTCAGGATGTGTGAAACCTGAAATTATGTTTAAAAGTGTTGTCTTACCAGCTCCAGATGGTCCAAGAATTGCTACGATTTCACCTTCTTCAACGCTAAAAGAAATGGAAGACAATACTTCCATTTCTTTAAATCTTTTTTGTATATCTTTTAGTTCAACTATTTTTTTCATATACTCACCCTATTTAATAATTCCAAGTTTTTTAGCAACTGTCTCTATTGCTGAATAATTTGAGTTATTAGTTTCTATAAATTTATCCGTTTGAAAGAAATCTAATATTTCTTTTTGTTCACCGTTCATGCTAAGTATGGCTTCTTTAATTTTATCTTTAGTTCCTTTATTAAAAGTAGAATCAACATTAGCGTTGATAGTCCAGTTATAATCAAAATATGCAGGAGTAGTGTATATAGCTTTTACTTTATTTAAATCAACTTTACCTTCTTTTACAGCCTTTTGCCATACAGCTTCATTTAAGACACCTGCTTGGAAGGCACCAGATTCAACAAGCTTATAGGTTTTATCGTGTGAACCTGAGTAATTTGGTTGCCCATTAAAATCCTTATCAGGGTCAATTCCTGATTCTAAAAGAAAATACCTTGGCATTAAATGTCCAGAAGTAGAACTTTCGCTGCCAAAAGTGAATGTAAGCCCCTTTAAATCTTTTAATGAATTAACATTTATATTTTTTTGCACAATAAATACAGAATGAAATTCTGCATCTCTTGGCCTTTGTGCAATAGCTTCGGCCCCTGGAACTTTGTTTCTTGCTTGAACCCCAGTTAATCCACCAAACCAGGCAAGGTGTATTTCTCCGCGTTCAAAGGCTGTCACGAGAGCAGCATAATCTACAGATTGAACATATTCTACTTTTAGTCCAGTTTTTTGGCTTAAATAATCTGCAAATTTATTCATTGTATTTGTTAAATCAGAAGCATTTTGGTCAGGAAGGGCACCTATCTTAAAAGTTGGAACTTCCTTTGAGGAATTATTTGAACAAGATACAAAATTAAATAGGAAGAATAAAATTAAAAGTAACGTGCTTATTTTTTTCATGTCAGTCCTCCTTAATTGAGAAGTATTTTTATTTATCTAATTAGATTATAGTTTCTTAAGTTAAAGAAAAGAAATAAAAAATAACAATAGTAGCAATAATTTAAATAGGAAAAATCTATAAGCTTAAAAGCTAAATAAATATTAATTATTAGTTGAAAATAATTATTTAAAGATATATAATATAGAAAAAGAAAATAGAGAGGAGAAATAGTATGAAGGTTGCTGTTATAGGCTGCACACATGCAGGAACTGCAGCTATTGTAAACACTGCAAAATTATACAAGGATGCTGAAATTACGGTTTATGAAAGAAACGACAATATTTCATTTTTATCATGTGGTATTGCTCTTTATGTTGGAGGTGTTGTAAAGGATGTTCAAGGGCTATTCTATAGTTCACCAGAAAAACTAAAAGAGCTTGGTGCAGTTACAAAAATGAGACATGATGTAAT
This sequence comes from Caloramator mitchellensis, assembly GCF_001440545.1. Classification (NCBI taxonomy): domain Bacteria; kingdom Bacillati; phylum Bacillota; class Clostridia; order Eubacteriales; family Clostridiaceae; genus Caloramator; species Caloramator mitchellensis. The sequence goes on along the minus strand of NZ_LKHP01000014.1, from coordinate 36,153 downwards.
CGATGTTGATTTAGATAGAAAAATTTTAAAGGTAAGAAACTTAGAAACAGATGAAATTTTTGAGGACGATTTTGATAAGTTAATAATTACTACGGGTTCATGGCCAATAGTCCCAAAATTTGAAGGGATAGAGTTGGAGAACATAGTTTTAGCGAAAAATTTCTACCATTCAAATACAATAATAGATAAAGCAAAAGATGCAGAAAATATTGTTGTTGTGGGGGCAGGCTACATAGGAGTTGAACTTGTAGAGGCCTTTGAAACAAATGGTAAGAATGTTACTCTTATAGATACACAGGATAGAATCTTGAGTAAATATCTTGACAAGGAATTTACTGATATTGCTGAAGAAGAGTTGAAAAAGAGAGGAATTAAACTTGCGCTTTCTCAATCAGTTGTAAAATTTGAAGGAGAAAACGGAAAGGTTAAGAAAGTTATAACTGATAAAGGAGAATATACAGCAGATTTAGTAATCCTTTGCATTGGATTCAGACCGAATACTGACTTGTTCAAAGGCAAATTAAATATGCTGCCAAATGGTGCTATTATAGTTGATGAGTATATGAGAACAAGCAAAGAAGATGTTTTTGCGGCAGGCGACAGTTGTGCTGTTTTCTACAATCCAATTAAAAAGCATGAATATATTCCTCTAGCTACCAATGCAGTTAGAATGGGAACTTTAGCAGCACGAAACTTGGTTAAGCCTACTACAAAGTATTTAGGAACTCAAGGAACATCGGGCATTAAAATTTATGATTTACACATTGCTGCAACAGGACTTAATGAAGGATTAGCAAATTACTATGGAATAGAATATGATACAGTATTAATAGAAGACAGCTATAGGCCGGAATTTATGCCAACTCACGAAAAAGCGTTATTAAAAGTTGTTTACGAGAAGCAAACAAGAAGAATAATCGGAGCTCAGATACTTTCAAAGGTTGATTTAACTCAAATGATGAATACAGCATCTGTATGCGTTCAAAACGATATGACAATCGAAGAACTTGCCTTTGTTGATTTCTTCTTCCAGCCACATTTTAATAAACCATGGAATCTTTTGAATATTGCCGCTCTAAATGCAATAGGTTAAGCAAATGCTTAACCTATTTTTTATGAACCTTTTTGTAATTTTCACATATTATATTATATCATAACAATTAGAAAAGAATAAATATTCTGACAAAATACACATAAAGAATTTGTCGAAATATTGTAAAATATTTCTTATAGTGCTATAATTAACAAAAAGGAAGGGGGGACGTTTTATGAAAAATGTAAAAATAAATTTTGATTTTCATGGAAAAAAGAAGGCCAAGAAAAATCTTAAGAAGGGTTTAGCCATTGGTGCAGCCTTAGGAACAGTAGTTGGAGCAGTAGCTGGAATTTTAACAGCACCTAAGTCTGGTAAAGAAACAAGAGAAGAAATAAAAAACGGCGTAATCGATGCTTCAGGTAAAGTTGTCGAAACTGCAAAGGAAGTTGCAGCTAAAACTGTAACGATGATTAAGGAAAAAATAAAGAAGGACAATGATGTAGCAGAAGAAGTTGTGTTTGACGACGTTATAGATGAAGTTAAAGATACCGAAAGCAAAGAATCTAATGAATAAGAGGTGAAAAAATGACACTAACGATAACACCTCAAGGGGTTATGTATTTTTTTCTAAGCATTTCACTTGTTTTAATAACTGTTTACTTGGTAAAAACCCTGATTAGTTTAAACAAACTTTTAAATAATGTAAACCAAGTTATTGAGGAGAATAAAAGCAATATTGATGAGTCACTGGCAAACGTAAACGCAATTACAAGTTCTGCAAAAGGCAAAATGGATTTTATTGACAAATTCATTAAATCCGATGAGACTGCAACCTCTAAAGACGAAGTAGACATATTCTCAACAATAAGCATGATTATAACGCTTATAAATGAATTAAAGGAATTGCTTCCTAAAAGAAAAAAGCATAGATAAAGGTTGTCTAAAAGACAACCTTTATCTATGCTAACCTACAATTTAGCTGCTTATTAATCTTCTTATTTTCATACATTTTAATATCTGCACATGCAACCATTTCGTCAGCATTGTTATACAACTCCTCAATAGTTGCAAAACCAAAGCTAACTTTATGTTCATACCTTGAAAATATTAAATTTAATTCTGCTAAACCATCGTTAATTCTATTAACAATTTTTTGTGCTTTATTCATATCGCAATCAGGAAGAACTATTAAAAATTCGTCTCCCCCAAGCCTTATAATATAATCTGTATTTCTAATATTTTTCTTAAGAATATTAGAAATATTAATTATTAATCTATCCCCTTCGGAGTGACCTAATGTGTCATTTACTTGCTTGAGATTGTCAATATCAGCATATATAATTGTTAAATCTCTATCTTCTTTTTTATATTTTGTAAATAATTTTTCAAGCAAATCTAATCCAGTTCTTCGATTGTATACTCCGGTCATAATATCATATGTTGCGTAATATTTCCACAGCTTAATTCTTCTTTCGGTTTCTTTTTTAATCAACACATAAAGAAGAACAGCAGTTGTAAGAACAAAAATAAATCCTTTAAAAACAGATATGCCTTTTATATATGTTAGGTTGTTTTGATTATTCATTATCAACGCATCTGAATATAAAATCCATATAAAGCTAATTATGACATATACTAAAACTATTCTCAAAGAACCAATATTTATTCTTTTCACAATGGTTCATCCTTTCAAAATTTCTCTTGATAAACTGATTATAACATTAAATCGACAAAATTCAACATTTTTATATGTAAACTTTTTGTTGATTTTTTTCCTTACTTATTATATCGTATTTTTTAGAGAGAACTTAAGAATAATTATATTTTACTGGAGGAATAATCATGATTTATAAGTATCAAGGGATTACCCCTAAAATTGATGAATCAGTTTTTATAGCTGAAGGAGCAAGAATTATAGGAGATGTTGAAATAAAGAGGGATTCAAATGTGTGGTTTAACGCGGTTATCAGAGGCGATGTAGGGAGCATTAAAATAGGTGAGGGAACTAATATACAGGACAATGCAACAGTTCATGTTTCAACCAATAAGAGTCCAACTGTTATTGGAGACTATGTCACTGTAGGTCACAACTGTATAATACATGGGTGCAAAATAGGCAATTTTTCATTGATTGGAATGGGCTCAACAATTCTTGATGATGCAGAAATAGGAGAATACACCATAATAGGTGCAGGTTCTTTAGTTACCCAAGGCAAAAAAATTCCATCAGGTGTTTTAGCTATGGGTTCACCAGCTAAGGTTGTTAGAGAGCTTACGGTGGAGGAAATAGAATATTTAAAAAAATCTGCGGAGCATTATATTGAGCTTAGCAAAAAATATTGAGATTTCTAAAGAGGGTGGGGAATTTGAACAAGAGACATGCTGTTTTTAGGTTAGCAACATTATTAGCTTCTCTGTATATATTATCTATGGCATTTAACGAAAGCTTTTTATATCATCAAAGCACGGCCTTAATGATAATTACCTTGTTTGTTGCAACAATAATTATGGGATTAAAACAAATTGCTGCTGATAGAAATAAAGTAGAATTAACTGATGCGGTTTTCGCTTTTGTATTTTTTATCTGGGGATGGCAATATGCGGTAATTTTTACATTTGTTTACTGGATAGTTATAGACCTTTTGAGGGCAAGACAAGGATATGAATTAATAGATATTAATAAGGCTCTTTTTCATGCCTCTATTTTTTCTATAGCGTCATACCTTGCTTCAAATGCATGCCTATATTTTATATTAAATTTTAAAGTAGGATATTTGCTAAGATATTATATTATGTCTGGTATTTTCGTAGGATTATATCTTCTTGTCAATATTGCATTTGTGAAAATTGATTACTATTTCATTGATGGTGAAAAGTTTAATTTCAGCACGGAAATCAAGAAATACCTGTGGATTAATTTTATTGTTTCGGCTTTAATTTCAAGTATTTTATGGCTGATTTATTTTGTTTCTGGGTATACAGGAACTATACTTGTATTATTTATTCTTGTAATAATTCATTATTTTATGAATGTTTATAGCGAGCTAATTAGGAAAACAGAGCTAATGAATAGTTTAATAAAAATAACAAGAGACATAGTTATTTATGGGGATTTTTCTGACAAAATTAATAGGCTTGTAGATAATTTAAAAAATTTAATTCCTTATGATATTTGTGCAATATACTTTTTTCAATCTCAGGATGAAGAAACACAATTACCTATAGCATATAGGGCACCTTCGGAGCTTGATATTTCGGAATTAGAATTTAATCTTTCTTCTTCTGCTGTAACTGCTAAGACTGTAAGAGAAGGGAAAATATATATTAGTAAAGACGTAGCAAAGGACAGCAGAATAAAAATTACTGGTAAGTTAAGTAATTACGCTAAATCAATTGTATTTGTTCCTATAATTATTGATAATAGTGTAAATGGATTGATTGCAGTTGCAGGAGGAACAAAGTTTTCACAATTTTTGTCTCAGGGAGTTATAGATTGCCTTAGCATTCTTTCAAATCAACTAGCTCTGGCATTTGAGAATAACCTAATCTATAAAGATATAAAATTTAGAGCTGAAGTAGATGCACTTACGGGATTATACAATAGAAATATGTTTGATAATCAGATAAATCAACTTACTTCATCTAATGTCCCTTTTTCCTTTATACTTTTTGATTTGGATGATTTTAAACAAATTAACGATATACATGGACATATTGTAGGAGATAAGGCATTAAAACTAGCATCGGATATAATATTAAAATCTATTAGAAAGACTGATATGGCATTTAGATATGGAGGAGAGGAAATTGCTATAATTCTTAAGGAACTTTCTGAAGAGGATGCATTAATAATTGCTGAGAGAATAAGAAAGAAAATTGAAAAAGCAGAAATAAAAGATTTGAATAACTACATCAGGATAACAATAAGCGGTGGTGTCGTATCATTCCCAGGAAAATTTAAAAGTATTGAAGATTTGATAAGAAGAGCAGATGCTATACTTTATAGCGAATGTAAGAATAAAGGAAAAAACAGGGTATGTGCAAGTATTAATATGTAAATACTATAAATGTAAAGGGAAATAAATATTAGTTATGGGCATTTGACAACAACTTGAAATAGAGTTAATATATAATTGACAAATGCTCAAAATGAGGTGATTTTTATGTCAAATTGTAATACATGTCCATCAGCAGCTACATGCAGTAGCAAAGATAACGGTTCATGTACAATTGGGTTTAATACGAATAACAATATTAAAAATGTTATTGGTGTTATGAGCGGAAAGGGTGGAGTTGGAAAATCAACAGTTTCTGTTCTTCTTGCTAAGCAATTAAGAAAGAAGGGCTTGAAGGTTGGCATTTTGGATGCTGATATAACAGGTCCTAGTATTCCTAGGTTATTAGGGCTAAAGGATAAAAGAGCAACTGGCAATGAACAATATATATTTCCAGTTGAGACAAATGATGGAATAAAGGCAATGTCTCTGAACTTTTTAATGGAAGATGAAAATCAACCTGTAATATGGAGGGGCCCAGTTATAACAGGAGTCGTGCAGCAGTTTTGGAATGAAGTTTTGTGGGAGGAATTAGACTATTTAATAATAGATATGCCACCGGGAACAGGGGATGTTGCTTTAACAGTTATGCAGTCTATTCCTTTAACTGGACTTATTATGGTTTCAGTTCCGCAGGATTTGATTTCAATGATAGTCTCTAAGGCCATTATAATGGCAAAGAAAATGAACATAAATGTATTAGGTGTTATTGAAAATATGAGTTATATTATTTGTCCGGATTGTGGCAAGAAGATAAATATATTTAAAGAAAGCAATATTGAGAAATTTTTAGGCGAACTTGATGTTGATCTGCTTGGGGAATTGCCGATGATTGCTGAAATAAATGACCTTGAAAACTATGAAAAAAATGAGGAATTAATTGACAAACTAATGAATCCTATTGTCGAAAAGATTATTAAATAAATTTAGCTGCTCGGGAGGGCAGCTATTTTAATAGTCGTTTATTTGCTAACAGGTTATATCCATATTTTACTCTTTTATTTTTAGCTGCCTACAATTATAATTATATTATAAAAAATTGTTGGAGTTGATAAAATGAATAATATTTTAAGCATTATTAAAGACATTACTTTAACATATCAACAAAAAGTAGTTTCACTTGCGAGGGCAGCAGAAAAAACTTTGGATGTTTTAAAAATTAGCGATGAAGTTAAAAAATTAAAAAAAGAGGGAGTTATATGCGATTTAAACGAGGGACATGCCCCATATAGACCTCGATACATCGTCGTTGATTTTGAAAAATTTATGAGGCAAGGAAGTAGATTTTTAAGACTTGAACCACCTAAAGATATTTGGGAGGCTACTAATAATCTTTTAATATTGTATAAGCATATACCTTCAATAACAACTTTCCCTGTTTACATTGGAAACATTGACTATCTACTAGAGCCATTCATAAAGGATGAGGATGAAAGCTATAGAGCCATAAAGTTATTTTTAAATCATATAGATAGGACAATTACAGATTCATTCTGTCATGCCAACATAGGTCCTAAAAGGACTAAAGCTGGAGAATTGATTATAAAGGCGTCTTCTGAACTTCAAAATGCTGTTCCTAATATTACGCTTAAATACAGCAGTGAAACAGATGAAGAATATGCAATTAAAGCAATATTAACTTCTCTTGATACTGCAAAGCCAAGTTTTGCTAATCACGAAATGTTTTTAAGAGACCTGGGAGAAAACTATGCAATTGCAAGCTGTTATAATGGACTTCCAATAGGTGGAGGAAGTTTTACTCTAGTTAGACTAAACCTTGCAGCACTTGCTAAAAAGGCTAAGGATGAAAATGATTTTATTGAATATGTATTGCCTTACGCGGTAAAGAATATGGCAGAATATATGGATGAAAGAATAAGATTTTTAGTTGAAGAAAGCAACTTTTTTGAAACCAGTTTTTTAGTTAAGGAAGGTCTTATAAATCAAGATAGATTTACGGCTATGTTTGGGATGTTTGGACTTGCTGAATGTGTCAATCACTTTATAAAATCTGATAATGCCTTTGATAGGTTCGGACATGGAGAATATGCAAACGAATTAGGACTTAGAATAATTCAGAAGCTGGATGAAGAAGTTAAGAAACATAAGAATAAATATTGTAAATTTTCTAATGAAAATTTTTTACTCCATGCACAGGTTGGCATAGATACAGATAAAAATATTAGTCCTGGCTGCAGAATACCAATAGGTGAAGAACCAGAACTGCCAATGCATCTTTTGCAGTCGGCACCATTCCATAAATATTTTCCATCAGGAATTGGGGATGTTTTTAGTTTTGACATAACAGCAAAGGAAAATCCTGAGTTTATACTGGATATAATAAAGGGTTCTTTCTATAAAGGGCTTAGATACATTTCATTCTATGCTAATGACAGTGATGTTGTAAGAATTACTGGATACCTTGTAAAGCGTTCTGACATGGAAAAACTTGAAAAGGGAGAAGCTGTGTATAATGATGCGGTAGTTTTAGGTCTTGGTTCTGTAAAGAATCAGAGGGTTCTTGAAAGAAAGGTTAGAGAAATATGAAGGCATTAGTCAATAAAATAATTCCCTTTAGCAGTGTTGATGGTCCTGGTAACAGGACGGCAATTTTCCTTCAGGGGTGCAATTTCAATTGCCTTTATTGCCATAACCCTGAAACTATCAACATCTGCAATGATTGTGGAACTTGTGTTACAAATTGCCCATATAATGCAATAAAAATAGAAAATGGAAAAGTAAATTGGCAGGAAGAAAGATGCGTAAAATGTGATAGATGTATAGAGGTTTGCCCTAGCAACAGCTCACCTAAGGTAAAGAAAATGAATATAGAGGAAATATTAAGTGAAATAGAAAAGTTCAAACCTTTTATATCGGGAATTACCGTATCTGGTGGCGAATGTTTATTACAAAATAAATTTCTAGGACAACTTTTTAAAAAGGTAAAAAGATTAGGACTTACTTGTTTTGTTGATACTAATGGATATATTCCTTTTAAAGAAATGCCTGAACTTACTAATCTGATGGATGATGCTATGTTAGATGTAAAATCAATAGATGAAGAAGAACACTATTGGCTCACTGGAAAAAGCAATAAAACTGTTATTGAAAATATAAACTTTCTTGGGAGTATTGATAAATTATACGAGGTGAGAACTGTTATAGTGCCGGAAGTTTTGGATAATGAAAGGAACGTAAGGGAAATAAGTAAAATATTAGCTAGCATAAACAAGGAAATAAGGTATAAGATTATTAAATTTAGACCTTTAGGAGTAAAGGGAATTCTTCAATCAGCCCAAATTCCTTCTGAGGATATGATGAACAATTTAAAATCTATTGCTTTAAATGAGGGCTTGAAAAAAGTAATAATTAAATAAAAGGATGGTAAGACCATCCTTTTTAACATTTGTTTGTCATTATATTTAATATAACATCGTCAGTTGTGTTCATTCCCAAAGTCCCTATTTTAGCAAGATTCATTATAGTTTTTTCAACATCTTCTTCTACTATTCCGTCATACTTTGATACTTCAACTCCAGATAGAGCAAGGAGAGCTGATTGAACTGCAGCAGAAGCTGCAGTAGATAATTTTAACGCACAACTAGGTTTTGCTCCATCGCAGATAATTCCTGCAATGTCGGCAACCATATTCTTAATAACTTTGCAAATTTCAACATATCCTCCACCAAGAAGATATGCTATAGCACAGCTTGCTCCTGTAGAAGCTGCAACTCCGCACCCGCATACTGGAGATAATCTTCCAAGATGACTTTTTATATGATAAGTAATTAAATGGCTGATGACAAGAGCACGTGCTAGTGTTTCATTATTAGAGTTAATCTTTTCAGCAACTGCAACAACAGGTAAAATAGCAGTGAGACCTTGGTTACCGCTTCCAGCACTGCTCATTACAGGGAGGGTTGCCCCTGCCATCCTAGCATCTGCTCCGGCAGCTGTTAAAGCCATTGCATAGTTATGAATATCATCAGAAAGAATCCCCTTTTTTATATTTTCCAGCATTTTTTTACCAACATTCAGACCATAATCTTTGCTAAGTCCCTCACTGCTAATTCTTCTGTTCATTTCAACGCCTTCCAATAAAAATTCAATATCTTTTATATTGACTGACAAAGCAAAATCTAATATATCTCTAACTGTTAAAGAGATATCTTCAACAAATGGAGCAATCTCATCCTCTTCTATATTCAAAAGCACCTGACCGTTTTTTTTAATGTAGACAAAATTGTTATGTCTGTTTTTTATTATGACCTTTACATAATCATTCTTAAAATAAAGAATAGACTCAATATAAAGCTTTTCATTTGTGTTTTTCAGGCTGACCTTAACTTTTCCATCTTCTATAAAGCCTTTTGCCATTTCGAGAATATCTGGAGTAACATCTTCAAGAACATTTAATCCCTTTGAAGAATTGCCAATAATACTTCCAATAGCAGCTGAAATATCAAGTCCTACCATTCCGGTATTAGGAACACCTACTCCCATACCGTTTTTCATTATATTTTTGCTTACATAAACTTCAACCATTTCAGGAATATTTTTTAGCTCGTCCTTAGCTTTTGCACAACAAAGTGCCACTGCGACAGGCTCTGTACAGCCTAATGCAGGAATAACTTCTCTTTTGAGTAAACAGACATAATCACCCTTCATAATTGTCCCCCTCTTAATTTTTTTATAGTAATAAAGTGTCAACAAAATAATTATAGCAAATCTATAAATAAAAAGCAGTGAAAAATTTTTGTTGTGACAAATATCACTGATTTATATATTTTTTTCCTTTATCATTAAAATGTAAAATAAATCAAACGGAGGGATAATAATGAGTATGTTTTGTTATCAATGCCAAGAGGCTGCTAAGGGAACTGGTTGTTCTTTAAGAGGAGTTTGTGGTAAAACAGACGACGTTGCAATAATGCAGGATTTACTTATGTATACATTAAAGGGAATTTCCTTATACAATCTTAAGGCGAAGGAAAATGGAGTTCAATTTGATGATGTTGATAAGTTCATAATGGAGGCACTTTTCTCAACAATTACTAATGTAAACTTCGATAGAAAATATTTTGTTGAAAAGATTAATACAGCCTTGGAAGTTCGAGATAATATAAAAAACAGTCTAAATGCAAAAGGAATAGATATAAGCGATATAAAGCATGATGCAGCAACATGGAAGGGTTCTGAAATTGAATTTGATAATAAGGCAATGACGATAGGCGTTCTTTCAACAACTAATGAAGACGTAAGATCATTAAGGGAACTTATAATTTATGGCGTTAAGGGCATGGCTGCTTATGCTTACCACGCATTTCAGTTAGGATATGCTGATAAGGAAATATTCAAATTTATGCAGAAGGCACTTGCTGCAACATTGGATGATAATCTTTCAGCTGATGAATTAGTAGCACTTGCTATGGAAACAGGAAAGTATGCTGTTGATACAATGGCGCTTCTTGATAAGGCTAATACATCAACTTACGGCAATCCAGAATTAACCAAGGTAAATATTGGTGTTAGAAATAACCCGGGAATACTAATCAGTGGACACGACTTAAAGGACCTTGAAGAATTATTAAAACAAACTGAAGGAACTGGAGTAGATGTTTATACTCATGGAGAAATGCTTCCAGCCCACTACTATCCAGCATTTAAGAAGTATTCACACTTTGTAGGAAACTACGGAAATGCATGGTGGCAACAGGATAAAGAATTTGAAAGTTTTAATGGACCGATTCTTATGACTACAAACTGCTTAGTTCCACCAAAGGATTCTTATAAGGACAGAGTATACACAACTGGTGTTGTTGGATTCCCAGGGGTTAAGCATATTGAAGAAAATGAAGATGGAGGCAAAGATTTCAGTGCAATAATTGAGCATGCTAAAAAGTGTGCAGCACCAATAGAAATTGAAAAGGGCGAAATTGTTGGAGGATTCGCACACAACCAGGTTCTTGCACTTGCAGATAAAGTTGTGGAAGCAGTAAAGAGTGGCGCAATAAAGAGGTTCTTTGTAATGGCTGGATGCGACGGAAGAATGAAGTCAAGAGAATACTACACAGAATTTGCAAAGGCACTTCCAAAGGATACGGTAATTTTAACAGCAGGTTGTGCAAAATACAGATATAACAAGCTTGATCTTGGTGACATAGGAGGAATTCCAAGAGTTCTTGACGCAGGACAATGCAACGACTCATACTCACTTGCAGTTATTGCACTTAAACTTAAAGAAGTATTTGGACTTGAAAATGTAAATGAACTACCAATATCATACAATATAGCATGGTATGAACAAAAGGCTGTTACAGTTTTACTTGCACTTTTATACCTAGGAGTAAAGAACATTCACTTAGGACCAACACTACCAGCATTCCTTTCACCAAATGTTGCAAAGGTTCTTGTTGAAAACTTTGGAATCGGTGGAATAACTAATGTGGAAGATGATTTGAAGATGTTTTTAGGATAATACAAAAGAAGCGGATGGCAGATGTCATCCGTTTTTTTTTATTTACTAAAACAAAAAAGATGGTAAAATGGTGATTAAAGATATTTTTAAGGAGTTCATTATGATTAGGGTGAAGGAAAAGCTCATTAAAATTGAGGGTGAATATATAGTTATTACATTTGAAGAAATATACGAAAAATTTAAATACATGATTCACGATATATGCAGAAAATGGAAGGATAACCTGGAATATAGCGATATATTCCAGGTTGGTAGTATAGGGCTATACAAAGCCTATTTAGATTATGATATTGCAAAAGGAAATGAATTTTCAACTATAGCTTATACCTATATAAAAAATGAAATAAGAAATTTTTACAGAGAAGTAAAAAAACATTTTGGATATCTTTCTTTGAATCAAGAGATGTATGATTCCGACAAAACACTTGGTGATTACATTAAAGATGAAGAATTTGAACATAAAGTTCTTGAGGAAATAACAAAAGAACAAGATTTAAACAGAATATATAAGGCATTTAGACATCTTACCAATAGACAGGAAGAGATAATTAAAAAATATTTTCTAGAAGGAAAAACAATGCAGGAAATAGCAGATGAGTTAGGATTCCATGTAAGCTACATTGGAAAAGTTATAAAAAATTCGGTAAAGAAAATACAGGACAACATTGAAGAATAATAATTTTCTACAAAAAACTATTGTCAAATATAAAAAATTATGATAATATATAAAATGTAAGCAATAAATGAAATTTTATCTAAATTTTGTGATAGGGAGGATGGGACTATGAAGAAGTTTGTATGTGCAATTTGCGGTTACGTTCATGAAGGAAGCGAGGCACCAGATAAGTGCCCACAATGTAATGCACCAAAGGAAAAGTTCATCGTTAAGGAAGAAGGAGAACTAGTTTGGGCTGATGAGCATAGAATAGGTGTTGCTAAGGGAGTAGACCCAGAAATTGTAGAGGGTTTAAAGATGAATTTTATGGGGGAATGCACAGAAGTTGGCATGTATCTTGCGATGAGCCGTCAGGCTGATAGAGAAGGATATCCAGAAGTTGCAGAAGCTTATAAAAGAATTGCCTTCGAAGAAGCAGAACATGCTGCTAAATTTGCTGAACTTTTAGGTGAAGTTGTAACAGATAGCACAAAGAAAAACCTTGAGCTAAGAGTTGAAGCTGAATATGGAGCATGTGATGGCAAACTTAAGCTTGCAAAGAGAGCAAAGGAGCTTGGACTTGATGCTATACATGACACAGTTCATGAAATGTGCAAAGATGAAGCAAGACATGGTTCAGCTTTCAGAGGACTATTAAAGAGATTTTTTAACTGATAACCCCTCAATTTAATATATAGGCACCCACATAAAACCACTGCGAAAGCAGTGGTTTTATTTATTTCAATATGATAAAATTTGTATAATATAACTAATTTGTGGAGGAATGATTAAATTGTATAGTAAAGAAAATATTATTGATATAATCGAATCCATTTTAAAAATTAAGGTTGTGAAAATCATTCCTATTGGACATCATGAATTAAATAGACATTGTGTTTACATAGTATATTTTGAAAAATTAAATCCAATTGTTTTTAAGATATTTTGTGTGAAAAACAGAATAAACAGAGAGATTGCATCTCTAAATCTTTTAAAATATACAAACGTCAAATCACCAAAGTTTTTTATACATGGCATATTAAATGATGGAAATGAGTGGATGATTTATGATTATATCGATGGGGTATCACTTGACAGCATTTTAGAAAGGCTGTCACAAAATGAATTAAACACATTGTTTATTCAAGTTGGTGAAGAACTTGGCAAAATTCATGCTGTGAAAAAATTTGATTTTTATGGAAATTGGGATGCATCAGGAAATAGCATTAACAATATTAAAAGCTATTATGAATATTTTATAAGAAGCGTCGAAATGCAGATTTGTGAATTGATTTTGCAGGAATTTGATGACAAAAGATTTTTACTTGATGTGGCTGATAAGATAAGAAAAAACTATAGTTTAATAAAAGCTATAAATGAGTCAAGATTATGCCATAATGACTTTGATGGAAGAAATATTCTTGTTTTATGTCAAAAAGACCAATGTAATGTTAATGGCATTGTCGATTTTGAACAAAGTTTCCCGGGAAATAAAGAAATGGATATTGCGCGGTTGTATTTTAGATATTTTTTGGAGAATTTAGAACTCGAAAAATCATTTTTTAAGGGGTATAATAAATGGGGTATAATAAATATAGTAGTATTGATACAGTTTTTTTTGAAAGACTAGATTACTATTTGCTGAGAATGGGATTTGGAATTTGCAGTTGGACATTTAATGCTGCTCCTGAATATTACAAACAGGGAATGGAATTAATAAAAAGAGTAATAAATAAGTTTTAGGTGGTGAGTTATGAAAAAGGGTATTTTTGCTGTTATTTTGATTGCTATTTTAGGAACGATTATAATCGGAGCCTATTTTATGGGCATTTTGACAGCTGTTTTTTCTACAGGAGCTCCAAAATTTTTAGGCATTATTATAGGCTTAATTGCGTTTTCAATTATCGGTGCATTGATTTATGTTGCTTTAGAAAGAATTAAAGAAATAAAGGAGGGCAAAGAGGATGATATTAGTAAATACTGATTTTATTTCTGGGAGAGAATTGGAGACTTTGAGCATAGTCAAAGGTTCAGTTGTTCATTCAAAGAACATAGGAAAAGACATTTTAAGCGGACTTAAAACATTAGTTGGAGGAGAAATAACAGCTTATACCGAAATGATGAATGAGGCAAGAGCTATTGCAACAAAAAGAATGGTGGAGGAAGCTGAAAAGCTTGGTGCAGATGCAGTAATAAATATAAGATATGCAACAAGCAATATTATGCAAGGGGCAGCTGAAGTTATAGTATATGGAACAGCAGTAAAATTTAAGTGAAAAATAGCCTCTCAAAAGCTATTTATAGCGTTTGAGAGGCTATTTTTATCAATAAAGGCCTTTACTTAGATATCTATCGCCTCTATCAGGAAAAATAGTTACAATATTTCCAGCTTCAATTTTTTCAGCAAGTTTTAAAGTTGCAGATAAAGCAGCTCCCGAGGATGAACCTACTAGCAGCCCTTCATTTTTAGCAAGCATTTTAGACATTTCAAATGCTTCATCGTCGGAGATTTTAATAAATCCATCAACTAAATTGAGATCCAAAGTTGCAGGTATAAAATTATTACCGATGCCTTCTATTTTATAGCAACCCTCTTCACCTCCGCCCATTGTTGAACCTATTGGGTCAGCGATAAAAGTTTTAATATTTGGATTCATTTCTTTTAGATACTTAGCAACACCACTAAATGTTCCACCACTTCCAGCACCTGCAACAAAATAGTCTATTTGACCATTAAGAGCATCATAAATTTCTCTGCCTGTTGTTTCATAGTGTGCTTTTGGATTTGCTAAGTTTTCAAACTGATTAAGGGTTATGGCTCCATCAATTGAATTTAAAAGTTCAGATGCCTTTGACATTGCTCCTTTCATTCCGTCTTCTAATGGAGTTAAAACAATTTCGGCACCTAGGGCCTTCATTACGGCTATCTTTTCAATTGAGAATTTTTCAGGAACTACAAATATTAATCTATATCCTCTATTTAATGCTGCCATTGCAATTCCAATGCCTGTATTACCTGCTGTTGCCTCAATGATTGTTGAACCTTTTTTCAATTTACCTTCATTTTCTGCTTCTTTAATCATATATTCTCCAATTCTATCTTTAACGCTACCGCCAGGGTTCATAAACTCTAGTTTAGCAAATATATTTATACCTTTTCTATTACCTATGTTATTCAATTTTAAAATAGGTGTATTGCCAATTAGCTCTTTGATATCATTTAAATAATTCATTTATACCAGCCTTTCTAACACATATTTAGAATATTCTTTAGCAGAAAAAAGAGAATGGTCTCTATAATTTCCACATTGAATTTCATTTGTCGCTGGAATTTCTTTTGTTTCTAATATTTTTTTTAATGAATTAATTAGTGCTTTCTTAACTGTATCAATTGAGACATCTCCCCAGGCAATCATATAAAAGCCTGTCCTGCAGCCCATAGGTGAAATATCTATAATTCCATCCATCTCTTCCCTCATGTAGCCGGCAAGAAGGTGTTCTATAGTATGGATAGCTGATGTTGGCATATCCTCTTTATTTGGCTGCATGAATCTTAAATCAAACTTTGAAATCAAATCCCCCTTTTCTCCTTGTAATAATCCACACTTTCTTACATATGGAGCAACTACTTTTGTATGGTCAAGTTCAAAACTTTCTACTTTAATCATATTAAAGCCTCCTTCAAAGCATTTTTTATATCATTTAATAAATCATCTACGTTTTCAATTCCAACTGATAGTCTAACTAAATTTTCAGTTATGCCAAGGCTATCTCTAATTTCTTTTGGAATTGATGCATGAGTCATAGTAGCAGGATGGCATATAAGAGATTCAACACCACCAAGGCTTTCACCAAGCGTTATAACTTTTAGGTTTTGTAAAAACCTTTTTAAATCATATTTTTCATTAATTGAAAAACTAATAATTGCACCATTACCTGATGATTGTTTATTATGAATAGATATTGATTTTTCATCTAATAGTGTCGGATAATACACTTTATCAATGCCAGTCATATTTTTTATTTCATCAACTATTGTCTTGGCATTTTGTTCATGTCTGTCCATTCTAACAGCTAAAGTTTTTATACCTCTTATTAATAGATATGAACTAAATGGGTCAAGAACACCGCCTGTTGAGTTTTGTATAAAATGTATTTTCTCTGCTAAATAGTCACTATTTACTACAACCAATCCTGCAACCAAATCACTATGGCCACCCAAATATTTTGTTGCACTATGGACTACTATGTCAGCGCCTAATGAGATTGGTCTTTGAAAGTATGGAGTCATAAATGTATTGTCAACAACTGTCAAAAGGCTATGCTCCTTTGCAATTTTTGATATTTCAGCAATATCTGAAATGGAAAGCAAAGGATTAGTAGGAGTTTCGATAAAAATCATCTTTGTTTTATCTGTTATACTGTTTCTTACGTCATTTAAATCTGATGTGTTTACCAATTTATAATTTATTCCAAGATTTTTAAAAATTTTGTTTAATACTCTGTAAGTTCCCCCGTAAACATTGTTTGAAATGATCACTTCTTCATCAGAATTCAATAGCATGAACACAGATGTTATAGCAGCCATTCCAGATGAAAAAGCAAATCCCATTATGCCACCTTCAAGGTCAGAGATTAATTTTTCAAGTGCAAACCTGGTAGGATTACCTGTTCTTGAGTATTCATACCCTTTATGAGCCCCAGGTAATTCTTGTTTGTAAGTTGAAGTGAGGTAAACTGGCACATTAACAGCGCCAGTAAGTTCATCACCGTCAACGCCACCATGTATCAATAATGATTCAATTTTCATATTATCTCTCCTTTCTTGCTCTTGCTATAAATATTTTTGTTTGAGTAAATTCACCCTTACTTGAATAACCTTTGCAGTAAAGATTTGTGCTCTTCACTTCAATATCTACAAATCCTGAATTTTTAAGCCAATCATAAATTTGCCTATGAGAAAAACCTAACCATTCATCAAACATCTCTTCTTTTGCCCAATACCCATTATGTTCTTCTACATCAGTAATTGTAATAACACCATTTGGCTTCAAAATCCTATACATTTCTAGTATAGCCAACTGTGGGTCAACAATATGATGCAATGCCATATTTGTAAAAGCAGCATCAACTGAGTTATCAAAAAGAGGGATATCGTCCATTTTGCCTTTTATAGGATAAATATTCTTTAATCCTTTCTTCTCGGCTGTTCCTTTTAATTCTTTCAACATGTTTTTTGAAATGTCAATTGAGAAAACGATGTTGGCTTTTTTAGCAATTTCTAATGACATAAATCCAGTTCCACAGCCAAGGTCAGCACAAATTTTTTTGTCTATATCAAGTGTATCAATAGCAATTTTTTTTATTTCTTCACCAAAATATTCGCTTCTCATTTGATTCCAATTGCTTGCTATAGAATCAAAATATTTTAATGCATTCATTTAAATTCCTCCCTTTTATTTTTTAGATACGGATGAAATAAAAAAAACTTCTACCTCTATTACAGAGGCAGAAGTTTACTTCCACGGTTCCACTCTGATTAGGCAAAAAATGCCCATCTCATTCTTCAGGTGCCAACACACCATATCTCTATAACGGGAGAACCCGTCTCAGCCTACTGAATTTCGGCCTAACGCTCTCGGGGGCACTTCGGTTATACTGCATCATAGAATTCTCTCAGCCTAGGAATTCCTCTCTGTATGACTTGCACAACTTACTTTTCCCGATCATTGCGTTTAAAACATACTATTTTACTCTGGATTGATTTAAATTATAAATTTGTTTTTTTAAATTGTCAATAGAAAAATAAAAAAATATAAACATAAAATTAACTTTTATCATATTATATAATGAGTATAAAAAGTATTTATGGTGATATTTTGAAGAAAGAAAAGGATTATCAGAATAGCAATAATGCAAAAGAAAATAAGCGTGCTCAAATCCCAGAAAGGTGCCGTGTGGGTTATCAAAGATATACTGTTGCTGCTGGTGATACGATGGAAAAGATAGCTAGGCAATTTAATGTAAGTGTAGATTTTTTAATTGCTGAGAATCCTCATATTTCTGATCCAGACAAAATATTTCCAGGGGATGTTTTATGTGTTCCTGTTAAGCCGGGACCTGGAGAAATCCGTGTGCCCGAGAGTTGTCCTCTAGGATATGAAAGATACACGGTAAAACAAGGAGATACAGTTTTTAAAATAGCACAAGAAAGAGGAGTTTTAATAGATTTGATTAGTTTAAATAATCCTCACATTCCTGATTTTAGTGTTATTTTTCCTGGTGATGTGCTATGTGTTCCAGTTGCACTTACATTCCCCTATTGTCAAGTGTTAAAACCGATGGATCAAGTTAATCGAAATGCTTTTGGCTCAGCTATGGTTCAAAGACTTTTAAATGGTCAACATCAGCTTGTTATTACAGGAGCATCTTTACCTGAGCCGTCTACATTTGGGAATTTTGATGAGTATGAGGGATTTGTGGGTATTCCGGGTATTGGTGGTTATGGTTTTAGGCTTACAAGAGTATCAGAAAGAGCACTGGGATTATGGACTGGAAGTATAATTCTTACACCTCTTTTATCAATAGGAAATCAAGTATATATAATACCGAGTAATTCTAAAACTGGAGCATCAGGTAGACCTATTTTAGGGGGAGTTTTTACAAGAAATGATTGACTATAAGGGGTAAATTGCCCCTTTTTTATTTACTAAAAATTAAATTAATATAATAAAACTTCAAAAAATATAAATGACATTAAGGAATCAGGAATATTAGGAAGTATTTTGGTTTAGTAAACAGTTAGTCAATAAAATATTAAATTTTATAGCTAGTTATTTTTTCACTCTCGAAAATAATTTAATATTTTCATAGATGGTGTTAATAAATGCAGCACATCAAGGCTTACTTTATTACTAAACATTTTGCCAATAATTTTATTAATAATTGAGCAGTAAATATGTGTATTATATTCGATTTTAAGAAGTTAAAAAACCCCTCAACAAGCAAGATAATACTTGCATGTGAGAGGTTTTGTTACGGTTTAATAGCCTATCTATTTAAACATAACTATTTATGCTCCTTTTCAGCAGCCTCTGCATCTTTCTTAGTTTTATGAATTGTGCCTTTTGGATGTTCTGGAGGTGCATAAATGGAATAAAGCTTAAGAGGTCTGTCACCAGTGTTTATCAAGTTATGCCATTTACCGGCTGGTATCAAAATTGCATAGTCTGCATAAACGTTTGCTTTAAAATCCAACTTGTCTTTCTTATCCCCCATCATTACAACTCCCTGACCGTCTTCGATGCTCAAGAACTGATCAACATCAGGATGAAGCTCTAAACCTATTTCTTCACCTGGGTTAATACTCATCAATGTCAGCTGCAGATATTTTCCTGTCCATAAAGCTAGACGGAAATTATTATTTTGTTTAGTGGCTTTTTCAATGTCTACCACATATGGCTTTGAGCCATAATCCTTAAGCTGAATTAAACCATAATCCTGAGAAGGATGTAAATAATCTGATCTTGAATCATCAAAGCGCATATCATCAGGATTATATTCATTTGTGAATTCATAGTCATAAGGGGACATATTTGCTAAGTAAGGGCACGGACATGAAATGAATGGTGTAAAAGAGTAGTCATTAGAGTTCCTAGTCTGATTGAAAAAATATGGGCAAAAATAAGGGTAATACATATCCTTTTTCCTTTAAACATACTCATAATAATATTTTATGATAGATTGAGTCAAGATGTTAATTTAAAAATGTTAATTCAAAAAGAATTAAAAATTTTTATTTTGGCAAACTAAATTCGATAAATTTGATATTACGTAAAAATTTTGAAGGGGTGAAAACATGATGGATAGAGTGGGTATTCCAAATAAATTAATAAAAGAAAAATCTCCTTATTTACTACAACACGCATATAATCCTGTTGATTGGTATCCGTGGGGAGATGATGCATTCCAAAAGGCTAAAATTGAGGATAGGCCAATATTTTTATCAATAGGATATGCAACCTGCCACTGGTGTCATGTAATGGCACATGAAAGCTTTGAAGATGAGAAAGTAGCAGAGTTGATGAATGAAACATTTGTTAACATCAAAGTTGATAGGGAAGAAAGACCGGATATTGATGCAATTTACATGAGTGTTTGCCAGATGATGACAGGTGGAGGAGGATGGCCATTAACGATTATAATGACTCCAGATAAAAAACCTTTTTATGCGGCTACCTACATACCAAAGGAGAGTAAATTTGGCAGAATGGGACTGCTTGACTTAATTGCTATAATTAAGGATAAGTGGGAAAAGGAAAAGACAAAAATAATAAAGTCTGCCGATGATATTACAGAAAGTATAAAGACTTTTTCGAACGAAGGTCCTGGCGAAGATTTTAATAAGGAGATTTCTGATTCTGCCCTTAATCAATTTATATCTTCCTTTGATGAAAAATATGGAGGTTTCGGAAGGGCACCTAAATTTCCTTCTCCGCATAATTTTTTGTTTCTTTTAAGATATTATAATAGAACAAAAAATAAACAAGCTCTTGATATGGTAAGAAAATCCCTGGATGAAATGCTACTGGGAGGAATATTTGACCATATTGGGTATGGCTTTCACAGATATTCTACGGACAGATTCTGGAGATTGCCTCATTTTGAAAAAATGTTATATGACCAAGCAATGCTTATAATGGCATATACTGAAGGCTATTTGGTTACCAAAAAGGATGACTATAAATATACTGTTGAAAAAATTATAGACTATATTCTTAGGGTGATGAAATCTAAAGAAGGAGGATTCTTTTCTGCTGAGGATGCAGATAGCGAAGGTGAAGAGGGGAAATTTTATGTATGGAGCATTAAAGAAATAAGGGAAGTTCTTAATAAGGAAGAATCAGATATAATAGAAAAAGTATACAATTTAAGCGAAGAAGGAAATTTTGAAGATGAAGCTACAGGAAGGAGATTGGGAGTTAATATTTTTTATCAAAATCAGACTTTAGATAAACTTAGAGAAGAATTACAATTAGAAGATATCGAAAAAAGGCTTGAAAAGATTAGGGAGAAACTTTTTAACGAAAGAGAAAAAAGAGAAAAGCCTCTTCTGGACGATAAAATTCTTGTTGATTGGAATGGGCTTATGATTGCAGCTTTATCTAAAGCCTATATGGTATTAGGAAATGAAAAATATATACAAGCAGCAACGGATGCCACGGAATTTATTTTGGGCGGCCTAGATAAAAACAAAAGACTTTTTCACATGTATAGAGAAGGTCAGTGGAAAGTATATGGGAATCTCGATGATTATGCTTTTATGATTTGGGGTATAATTGAACTATATGAAGCAACATTTGAAATTAGATATTTAGAGACAGCATTGAAGTTAAGTGAGGACGCTTTTAAGTATTTTGCTGATTATGATAGAGGAGGTTTTTATTTCACTCCGAATGATAATGAGGAACTCCTAATTAGAAATAAAGAGATTTATGATGGTGCAATCCCATCGGGTAATTCCGTAATGATGCTGAACCTATTAAGACTTGCAAGGATAACAGGTAGGACGGAATTGGAAGATAGTGCCTTTGGAATTTATAGAGCCTTTTCAAAAAGTATAAAATCAATGCCAATGGGATATTCATTTTTGCTATGCGGAGTTGAATTTGCTATTGGAGAAGGTTTAGAAATAGTAATCGTGGGGGACAAATCAGCAAATGAAACTAAGAACATAGTTAAAATTATTAACGAAAAATTTTTGCCAAACAAAGTAATGTTATTAAAACCAATTGATGAGAAAGAAGCTCAAAGGGTGCATAACTTGGCAGAGTATACTTTAAATCAAAATTTGATAAACGATAAAACAACGGTGTATATTTGTAAAAATTTTGTCTGCAACAATCCGACTAATAAACCTGAAGAAGTAAAAAGATTAATCAATTAATAAAAGCAACAAGGGGCAAAATGCCCCTATTTTATTCTATATTATTCTTGAGGATAAAAGATTTCATATCTTTTCCCCAATTAGCAAGGGCTTTAAGCGCTGGTATGAGATTTTTACCGTTTTCAGTCAGTGAATACTCAACACGTGGAGGTATTTCTATAAATTGCTTACGGATGACTATTCCATAGGATTCAAGATCTTTCAATGATTGAGTCAGCATCATATCTGTAATTCCGGGAATATTTCTTTTTAATTCATTATACCTTATGGTTTCATGTTTACTCAAAGCCCAAATAATAGGTAGTCTCCATTTCCCACCTATAAGCTCGAGTGCAAATATTAAAGGGCATTTTTCAAACTTAGTTTTATATGATGGTTTATTATACATATAACCACTCCAATACTCAGTTTTTTATTATTTACTCAGAAAATACTGCATACTTGTTCTAATAATATCGTTTGGTATAATTATAGCTAAAGTTAAATCAATATTCAATTTAGGGGGGATAAATATGGGCATTATATACGAGAAGATTACTGAAGGAGATATTCTGTTAATAAAGGGTTTGTGCAATGAACTTATGGTTTATCAAAAATCTTTAGCAATGGTTCATCCGGAGTTTTTCGACGGTATGTCATTTGAAACAAGGATGATTCCTGCATTAAAGGGTTCAAAAGAGAATTTTATAATCATTGCAAAAGATGGAGAAGATGTTATAGGGTATGCATATAGCAATATCGCTTCAAAGTATATTTACACAAACAATTTTGCAACCTTAAACTGCGACGCATTTTTTGATTTTGATTCAGTTAAGGGCGAAGATGTCGGTTGCCTTTCACAGTTTTATATAAAGGATGAGTATAGAAATAAAGGGATTGGAAGTGTATTGTTTGACAAGTCGATGGAGTGGTTACATTCCTTTGATTATGTTGATGACATATTTATATTTGTTTCAAATGGAAATGAAAATGCACTTAATTTTTACCTAAACAAGGGATTTAAGATGAGTTATGAAATCTTAGATGGATTTATAACTGTGTTAAGAAATAAATAAAATAAGGGCATTTGCCCTTATTTTTGTTCCCAATTTTTACATACATCCACCCATTTTTCACTTGAAGAAAGCATATTTAATTCTTCGCATGTAAGCTCAATAACAGAATTGCTGCTTCCGCATGCTGGAAAGACTGTATTAAATCTTTTTAATGATATATCAAGGTATATGGGTAATTTGTTTTTTAATCCAAAGGGACAAACACCCCCAACCTTATGTCCTGTCCATTCAAAGGTCTCATCTGCATCAAGCATTTTGACTTTTGACTTAAATTCATTCTTAAACTTTGTGTTATCAATCTTAGCATCGCCTGCAGCAACCAATAAAATAATTTCGTCTCCCTTTCTTAGAGCGAGTGTTTTTGCAATTCTTGCAGGTTCTACGTTTAGTGCTTGAGCAGCTAATTCGACTGTAGCACTTGAGGTTTTTAATTCTACAATATCATTATCTTTGTTGTATTTTTTTAGGTGTTCCCTAACATTTTCGATAGCCATATAAATCTTCCTTTCGAAGTATAAATAATAATTAATTTCTTCTACATAAATTGAATTTATCCTTCTTTTTGTTTAAAATATTGTTAACTATCAAAGTTTAAGGAGTGTAAAGTTTAATGAACTATTTGATACGAGGTTTTATAGTAGGTTTTTCTGTAGCTGCACCAGTTGGACCAATTGGTGTTCTTTGCATACAGAGGTCTCTTAGCAAAGGAAAAAAATCAGGATTTTTTTCGGGTCTTGGAGCTGCAACAGCTGATGCAATCTATGGGTTTATAGCTGCCTTTGGTTTGACATTTATATCAAATTTTCTAATTAGACAAAGACGTCTTATAGGACTTTTAGGTGGAGTTTTTTTAATATATCTTGGAATAAAAACTTTTATTTCAAATCCTGCAGAAAAACCTGAAAAAACAAATGAAGGAGAAAAGTTTATTGATGATTATTTATCTACTTTCCTATTAACCTTAACAAATCCTATGACGATAATGTCTTTTTTGGCTATATTTGCAGGACTGGGCTTAAGTAGAGAGAAAGCTGATTACGCTTCTGCAACAACAATGGTAACAGGGGTTTTCTTAGGTTCTACAACGTGGTGGTTTCTTCTCAGCAATGGAGTTAATATTTTTAAAGAAAAAATAAATATAAAGGCTTTAAAAATAATTAACATACTTTCAGGAACTGCAATCATTTCCTTTGGAATATTTGCTGTTTTTAAATTATTTTTTAGAACGCAGTAATTTTAACGAAAAATTAAAGGAAATGCAAAGGTAACAAAAGCTGCCCATAGTCCATAGATTGGTAAATATTTTGCTATTGCATATTCTATTGGAGAAGAATCTGTTTTATTCTTAAGATAACGGAAATAGGAAGA
The DNA here is from genome assembly GCF_001440545.1 of Caloramator mitchellensis. Taxonomy (NCBI): domain Bacteria; kingdom Bacillati; phylum Bacillota; class Clostridia; order Eubacteriales; family Clostridiaceae; genus Caloramator; species Caloramator mitchellensis. Next base: position 11,560 of record NZ_LKHP01000014.1, on the reverse strand, counting down.
TAAAATCCAAATTAGATTTATATAAATGAGTAAGTTTGCACCTAAAACTGCAACTCTGTTTGGTGTAATTCCATAAGAAAGCCTAAATATTATTGCTGATAAAGCTACTGTATCGATTAATAGTGCAAGGATAATTAGACAAAAATTAATGTAATCGGAAATGTTCCTTTTTTCATCTGTTCTATTTTCAGTAATTGAAAATATAGTGACTGCTAATACCACAACAAGAACACCATTAAAAGATAATAAGAAATTTCGGTCCAGGAATGGATTCTTACCGGTTAATACGACTGCTATTAAGTAAACTATCAATGTGGCTAATAAAAGGGGAGCAAATATTTTAGCTATATATGGTGCAATATTTTTGGTTAGCTTAATATCGTTTAATATCAAATACGAAGCAACAACTGAAAGAGCAGCAGCACCAAATAAAACAACATTTTCAAAATATATTTCAGAAATATCCATTCCTAAAATATTAAATAATTGTATTGTTAAGGCAGCTAAAATCATACCACTGATTGCCATGCTGGCATAAAGTATGCAGAATTCACCGTTGAATTTAAGATAGGCCAAACGTTTACTTATTGATTTATACTCATTTCCAGCAAATGATAGACCTAATAATATCCATAGAAATAATGGAAGATGCAGTTGAGAAAGAATTATGCTATCTTTATTTTCAAGCGGAAGCAAATTTAAATATATAATTGAAATTATAAACAGGGACAATATTGAATAAACAATTCTTCTTTTAGGTGAGGTATTGTATAAAAAATATAAAGCTATAAATGGAATTAATCCAAAAGCAAGGTTTGCTGGAGCGATAGCTTCCTTTTCTACAAAGTGCATTATTAACCTAATGTTAATTCCTGATAAAATTGCTAGAATACCCATAACCCAAAAATTATTCTTAACGGTTAATTTATTTTCTATCCTTATATCATCCTTAAAATACAATCTTTCATACCAAACAGAAAGAATCTCAGAATCATTTTTTTGACTCCATGCGTCCTGAAATTCCTTTCTAAATTGTTCAGGGTCATTTCTATACATTCTCTCAAGTTCATGAGGATTATCAATATTTTTTAGAATAAAATTACTTGTTCCCACAGTTACACCTCCCAAATTTAAATTTTAAACTAATCATCCTTCCTGTATTCTAAAATATCACCAGGCTGACAGTCTAACGCCTTACAGATTGCCTCTAGGGTTGAAAAGCGAATAGCTTTTGCCTTTCCGTTTTTTAATATTGAAAGATTAGCCATAGTGATTCCAACCTTCTCAGCAAGTTCGGTGACGCTCATTTTTCTTTTAGCCAGCATCACGTCAATGTTTATTATAATCGACATTTCATTCACCTCATATCGTTAAATCGTTTTCTGATTTTATCTCTATTGCCTTTTCCAGAAGTTTTTGCAAAACTGCTGCAAATACTGCAACCACAAAAGAAGCAAATATAATAATAAGCCCGATAAGTATTATACCTGGAGCATCATCCTTTTCTCCGATAACATATAAAAATGGCATTATGGAAATATAAATAATGCTGATTATAACTGCACACTGCTTTATAAATTTTAGAGCGTTAACCGATAAATCGGAGAAGGCTTTGTTCTTATCAATGTAATTAAGTATTTTTATAGCCTGATAAAGTGCAAATAAAAATGGAATTGCTGAAGAGTATAAACCTGCAAAGATTGGAATGTAAATAAATTTTGGATAAATCCTTGCGGCTTCAATAGCAGCAATTGGCAACCCAATTACACATAGCCCAAGAACAAAAATTCCGATAAGAAAAATAACAGTTTTTAGAAATAGTGTTTCACGTCTCATAAAATGCACCTCACTATATTTTGTTAATTATATTTTATCACTGTATTTATCGAAAATCAATAAATTATTATTGAAAATAAACAAATTTTTTATGTTATACGCATTTTTAAAAAATAAAATGGGTTAGAATAATCTAACCCATTTTAAATATTGTCACTTCTTCTCAATCAATACCACTGTTTCTACGTGTGGTGTATGTGGGAACATATCAACGCATTTTACTTTCTTTACCTCATATCCATTTTCAACGAATATTTTCAAATCCCTTGCAAGCGATGTTGGTTTGCACGAGACATAAACTAGCCTTGGTGCCTTGAAGTTTATTATTTTGCCTATTGCCTTTGGGTGTATTCCATCCCTTGGAGGATCAAGAATAATAATATCAGGTTTTATATCAAGCTCGTCAACCTTTTTAAGAACATCACCAGCTATAAATTCACAATTATCCAGATTATTAAGTTTTGCATTTTCTCTTGCTGCCTCAACAGCTTCCTCAACTATTTCAATACCTATTACCTTTTTAGCAACTGGGGCCATTATTTGAGCAATCGTCCCTGTTCCTGAATAAAGGTCAAAAATAACTTTATCCTTTGTTTCACCTGCAAATTCTCTTGTTAATGAATATAAGTTTTCGGCTGAGAGTGAATTTGTCTGAAAGAATGAAAAGGCTGTAATTTTAAATTTTAGTCCTAATATCTCTTCAGTAATGAAATCTTGGCCATAGAGTATTTGAGTTTTATCGCTCTGGACAACATCAGATAGTGAATCGTTAATGGTATGTAGAATACCTTTTATTTGTCCCTCTAATTTAAGTTCATTTAGCATTTCAACATATTCTGAAAAGTCGAAGTTGATTTGTGAAGAGGTTACAATGTTTACTAATATCTCATTTGTTTTAGAAGTTCTTCTAACTACTAAGTGCCTTAAAAATCCCTCATGCGTTCTTTTGTTATAATGTGGGATTTCTTTTTCGGCAAAATAGATTAAAGTTGATAGTAGAATTTTGTTAAAATCATCATTAACTATTTTGCAGTCTCTTGTGACAACAACTTCATAGAATTTACCTTTTTTATGTAGTCCAAGTGCTAAGGTTTTACCATCGTCACCAAATGTAAACTCCATTTTGTTTCTATAGGCCGTTTCTAATGGACTACCTTGTATTCCTAAAAATTCATAATTAATACCAGCATCATCAAGAAGTTTTTTAACTTGACTAGCTTTGATTTCAAGCTGCATATCATAAGGGATTGTTTGATAAGAGCATCCTCCACATTCACCAAAATGACTACAAAGGGGGGATGTTTCATATAATGCTTTTTCTAAAACATCTATAATTTTGGCTTCAGCATAATCTTTTTTATTCTTTTCAATCCTTATAAGAACTTTTTGACCTTTTAAAGCATTTTTTATGTATACAGGTTTATCCTCCAGGTAAACAACTCCTTTGTTTGGGAAAAGAACTTCGTTTATTATTACTTCGTATGTCTCTTTCTTTTTCAATTCTTAGTCCTCCTTAATGTTTTTTCGTATAATATTTTATCCAAATAAACATTAAATTACAAACAAATATTTAATAAACTACAGTACAATAGTTGAGGATATTTATTGTTAGTTTTTTTCATATAATATATTAATCAATTTTTCGGAGGGTATAAGTGAGTTTATCGAAATATCAGCAAAAATTTAAATTAGTTATGAATGATATTGAAGAACTTCATTATAATTGGAGGACAGCTTATTGCCCAATACAAAGAAACTTTTATCAACAAAAGTTAATAGAAAAGATATATGAAGCAATGCGTTTTATTGAAGGGTTATCAGAAAAGCTGAAATATGTTGAAGTAGAAAAAAGTATTCGCGAAAATAAGATTTTTACTCTAGAGGAGTTAAAGAATTTTGATGGCACAAATGGAAAACCTGCATATGTTGCAGTTGATGGAATAGTATATGATGTAACATTAATCGCCTCCTGGGGAGGGGCAAGTCATTTTGGATTGTTAGCAGGAAACGACTTTACTAAGGAATTTAACGACTGCCATGGGGATAGAAATATGTTAAAGAAAATTCCTGTTGTGGGCACATTAAGCCTTTAGTAATTTTTAGGGGGATAAATTTTGAGGGACAATTTAGGTTGTTATAATGAAGTTTTAAGTAATAAGAATAACATGGCTCATTATATAGCAATGGAAGCAGTTAATGCAATAAAGACCGGTAGAAGAAAAAAGATAAATGTTATTTGGATAGAAGCTACGGGGTGTTTTGGAAACACGATTTCACTTATGAATGGCAAAAACCCCGATTTAGGGTATTTACTTAGTGAGATGATTAATTTAGAATACAGCAATAGCATAATGACTTGTGAAGGTGAAGGAGCCTTTGAATTGTTTTTAAAGGCAATGGAGAAGGATTTTATTTTGGTTGTTGAGGGGGCTATAGCAACAAGGCAAGATGGATTTTTCAATGTAATTGCTAATTATAAAGGAAGGAAAATAACTGCTTTAGAGGCCATTAAGCAAGCAGCAGAGGTTTGACAATTCATGATTTTTGTCCAAGAAGGACATATTTTAACAATAGAATATTTGCCAATAATACAGGAGAAACAAGTTGTATGTTTAGGTTGGAATGCAGAGGTCTAGTTACGAGAACTGATTGCCCTACCAGAAAGTGGAATAGTTACGTTAATTGGCCTATAGGTGATAATGCACCCTGCATTGGATGTGCAAATTCTCATTTCCCTGACGGAATGGAACCATTTGTAAGGGTATAGGAGGACAAGATGGGAAGGGTTATAAATATAGATCCAATAACTAGAATAAGTGGATTTTTGGGTATTGAAGTCGAGGTTAATGATAATAGAATAATTGATGCTAAAACACATGGTAATCTTTTTAGAGGTTTTGAAAAGATTCTTAAAGGAAGAGCACCTCTTGATGCAATCTTTATAACTGAAAGAATCTGTGGTATCTGTTCAGCAGCACACTCAATAGCTTCATCTCTTGCCCTTGAGGATGCACTAAACATAGTCCCAAATCCAAATACAATATTCATCAGAGATTTAATCCATGCATTTGATATAATACAAAACCATATAAGGCATTTTTATTTTTTTACAGTTCCAGATTACGTTAAAATTGAAGGAGTAAGTCCTTTAGATAGGAGATGCCATTCAGATTATAGGCTTCCATTTGAAATAAACAACAAGATAGCAAGTGATTATTTTAGGAGCATAGAATTTAGTAAACTTGCCCATGAAGGACTAGCAGTTCTAGGGGGAAAAGCTCCACACAATCATGGGACATTGCCTGGAATGGTTAATATAATCTTGGACGCATATAAAATAGAGGAGTTAAAATCTATTGTTAAAAAACTGATTATGTTTGTAGATGAATTTTTATTAGAGGATGCAAGGATAATTTCTAATTATTATGATGATTATTACTATGTAAAACCATCAGTAATTATAGAGGGAGTTAAAGATAAGTTAAATGTAGATAGAATAAAAGAAAACATTAAATATTCATGGTATGTCAATAGAAATGGAGAAGTAATAGCAGACGTTAATAAACCTGACGCATATTCCTTTGTAAAATCGCCGAGGTATAATAATAAGGCCATGGAGGTGGGCCCCCTTGCAAGAATGGTCCTAAGCGGCGAATACAAAGGAGGCAATTCAACAATGGATAGAATTGTAGCAAGAAGTCTTGAAACAAAAAAGATTCTAGAAATAATGAATGAACTTTTAAACAGGATAGAGTTGGCAACTGAAAAAAGGGAGTATAATATTCCTAACTTTGCAGATGGTCTAGGTCTGACAGATACGACGCGAGGAGCATTAATGCACTATGTTAAGATTGAAAATAAAACAATAGAAGATTACGACATTATAACGCCCTCCCCATGGAATTTATCTCCTCGAGATGATAATTCATATGGGATAGTTGAAAGGGCATTAATAAGAACAAGAGTAGATAAAATGGATGATGTTGCCGAAGTCGGAAGAATAGTCAGAAGCTTTGACCCATATGTATCTTGTGCAACGCATTAATATTAAAAGCACGTCTTTTAAAAAAGACGTGTTTTTTTACTTGACAAAAATTTTTTGACAATTTATAATTTAATTAATCATAAATGAGCAAAAATGAGCATAAATAATTACTGAAATGAGCAAAAGTGAGATAGGGTGATTAAATGTTTGCAGAAGAGAGAAAAAATAAGATTGCTGAGATGATAAAAAGTGGACAAAGCGTAAAAGTTTCTGAGCTTGCAAAGACTTTTAATGTTTCAGAATCGACTATAAGGCGTGACTTGAATGAACTTGAAACCATGGGAACAATAATAAGAACCCATGGAGGTGCTGTAAATACACTAAATACAAATTTTGAACCTTCATTTATAGAAAAACAGGATAAATATTTGTTTGAAAAAGATTATATTGGTAAGATTGCTGCAAAATTGATAAAAGATGGAGATACAATTATTTTAGATGCTGGAACAACTACACAATATATTGCAAGATATATTACTGCCAAAAATATTACTATAATAACAAATTCAGTTAATCTTGCAAGTGAACTTTCAAACAGAGATGACATTGAAGTGATTGTAACAGGAGGAACAATTAGACCAAAAACAAAGGCTATGGTTGGCTTTGTTGCTGAGAATACTCTTAGGCAATTTAGAGTGGACAAGGCCTTTATAGGTGCAAACGGTGTTTCTATTAAATATGGGGTTACAACACCTAACTCGCAGGAAGCAAACGTTAAAAAAGCAATGATTGAAAATGCTAAGGAAGTTTGTCTTGTAGTAGATAACTCAAAGTTCAATGAAGTTACATTCTCACTTATCTGTCCAGTTTCAAGAATAAACTATATCGTTACAAATCAGATTGAAGATGATGAAAAAAATAAATTAAGTAGATTAGGTGTTGAAGTTATTACAGAATAAAGGTGGTAGATAGTTTGATTTATACGGTAACGCTAAACCCTGCTTTTGATAAGACAATCTATTTGGATGAATTGATAAAGGGGCATGTAAATAGAAGTGTAAAGAGTATAATGGACATAGGTGGTAAAGGGATAAATGTCTCGAAGGTTATAAAATCTCTTGGTGGAGAGAGCATTGCTCTAGGTTTTATAGGTGATGAAAACAAGGATAAGTTTATTAAATGTTTAAATTCTATGGGGATAAAGAATGATCTTGTTTTTGTAGCAGGTGAAACAAGGACAAACATTAAGATAGTTGAAACTAAGGCTAATATATATACTGATATAAACCAAAGGGGATTTTCTATTACTCCTGAAGATTTAGAAGAACTTTTAAGCAAACTTAGAAGCTATGCCAGAGAAGGAGATATATTTGTTCTATCAGGAAGTCTTCCTGCGGGTGTTGATAATGATGTTTACATGAACCTTATAAATATTCTAAAAGAAAAAGGGGCCATCATAATATTAGATGCTGATGGTGAAGCACTTAAAAATGGTTTGGCGGCAAAGCCGGATATAGTCAAACCTAATATTAATGAGCTAAGAATGATTTATGAATTTGATGATGATTTTAATTCAATAGTTTCTGTTGGAAGGGAAATAATAAAACAAGGGGTAAAAAAAGTAATAATTTCAATGGGAAACAAGGGGGCTTTTTATATTATAGAGGATGAAGTTTTTTATGCAAAGCCACAAAGGGTTGAAGTAAAGAGCACTGTAGGAGCTGGGGATTCTATGGTAGCTGCCATATCATTTGGCATTTCTAAATATATGGAGGATAAAGAAATTTTTAAATTAGCAGTTTCTTCTGCTACAGCTGCTATTATTGAAGAGGGAACAAAAGCTCCTAGTAGAGAGAACGTAGATGAACTTATGAAAAAAGTAAGTATTGAAAGGTGGATGTAAATTGGAAATTAAAACAATGTTTTCTGAAAACAGAATGAGCTTTAACTTAAAGGCAAAAACAAAAGCAGATGTTTTAGAGGAGTTAATATCTATTTTGGACAATGATGGGAAGCTAAAAAACAAAGAAGCATTTATTAAAGCTGTTCTGAAAAGAGAGGAAGAATTTTCAACAGGTATTGGGATGGGGATTGCTATACCACATGGCAAAGATTCATCGGTAATAGAACCATGCTTAACATTTGGTATATCAAAGGAAGGCATAGATTTCGACTCATTGGATGGGAAGCCTGCACATATTTTCTTTTTAATTTCTGTGCCAGAAGAATCATCAGATACACACCTTCAAATACTAAGTTATGTTTCTCGAAAATTGATGCATGAGGATGTCCGACAAAGATTATTAAATGCTATGACTTTTGAAGAAGTTGTCAATGCTTTTAATTAAATTAAAATAAAAAGGGGGATTCAAACTATGAAAATTTTAGCAGTAACCTCCTGCCCTACAGGTATAGCTCATACCTACATGGCAGCAGAGGCGTTACAAATTGCTGCAAAGGAACTCGGAGTAGACATAAAGGTTGAAACAAGGGGTTCTGTAGGAGCAGAAAATGAAATCACAGAAAAGGACTTAAGAGAAGCACATGCAGTCATTTTAGCAGTCGATACCAAGGTAGAGGAGGAAAAATTTTCTAATCTTCCAATCGTCAGATCAAGTGTTAAGGATGCAATAAAGGATGCTAAGAGCTTAATTCAGAAGGCAATGGCAATGCAAAAGAAAGAGTATGTAGATAAGGTTTTTGATGCTAAGAATGAATCTAAACAAAAGTTAACAGGTGCTTACAAACATTTAATGACTGGCGTATCTTACATGATTCCATTTGTAGTTGCAGGTGGTATTTTAATCGCACTTTCATTTGTATTTGGTATTAAGGCATTTGAACAAAAAGGAACATTGGCTGCAGCACTTATGGATATCGGCGGCGGTGGTGCCTTTTCATTGATGGTTCCTATTCTTGCAGGTTATATAGCATTTTCAATCGCTGATAGACCAGGTTTAGTTCCTGGTATGGTTGGCGGTGTTCTTGCTGGAAAACTTGGGGCAGGTTTCTTAGGTGGTATTATAGCAGGTTTTGCAGCAGGATATGTTGCTGCTTGGCTAAAGAAAGTAATAAAACTTCCAAAGACTATGGAAGGATTGATGCCAGTTCTTATATTACCATTACTTTCAACAGCAATAGTTGGACTAGGTATGATTTATATAATTGGCGGTCCAGTATCAGCAATTAATACAGCAATGGCTAACTGGCTCAAGAACATGAGCGGCGGTAGTGCTATTACACTTGGAATTGTTCTTGGACTTATGATGGCTTTTGATATGGGAGGACCTGTTAACAAGGCAGCTTATACATTTGCAGTTTCAACTTTAGCTGCTGGACAACCTTCAATGATTATGGCGGCAGTTATGGCAGCAGGTATGACTCCTCCATTAGGTGTTGCTCTTGCAACAATACTTGCAAAGGATAAATTTACAGTAGAAGAAAAAGAAGCAGGAAAAGCAGCATTCTTCTTAGGAATTTCATTTATTACAGAAGGAGCAATCCCATTTGCAGCAGCTGACCCTCTAAGAATTATACCATCAATTATGGTTGGTTCTGCAGTAACTGGAGCACTTTCAATGGCATTTAAGTGCACACTTGCTGTTCCTCATGGCGGAATTTTTGTATTGCCAATACCAAATGCAGTTGGAGGACTCTTGCTTTACACTTTAGCAATTATAATTGGAACAATTGTTACAGGCCTTATGATTTCAGCACTTAAACCAAAAAGATAGAGCAAAATAAAAGGCAGGCAGCCCCTGCCTTTTAAATTGTAAAAGGATTTGGAGGGACATAAAATGGTAGAAAGAAAATTTATAATAGATAATCCAACTGGACTTCATGCAAGACCTGCAAGTATGCTTGTTAAGGAAGCTAATAAGTATAAATCAGATATAACTATAACAAAAAATGAAAAAATTGCAAATGCAAAGAGTATATTAAATGTTTTGGCGTTAGGTGTTGCAAAGGGAGATGAAATAATTATAAAAGCAATAGGTGACGACGAAGATGATGCAATAAATAGTATAGTAAATCTAATTTCAACTTTTACTGAATAAGGAGCGATAGAAATGCTAAAAGGCGTTGCAGCATCAACTGGAATTGCAATTGGGAAGGTTTTGGTATTAAAGGAAGGTAAAAAAGATATTGAAAAGTATGAAGTGACAGATGTTAAAAGTGAACTATTAAGATTCAAAAAAGCTCTAGAAAAAGCTAAGCAAGAAATAGCAGAAATAAAGGAAAATGCAGAAAAAAATTTTGGTGAAGAAAGAGCCATGATATTTGAAGCACATCTAATGATTTTAGAGGATGAAGAGTTTAAAGGTTCTATTGAAGGAAAAATACAAGAGGGAATTAATGGAGAGTATGCTATTAAAGAAACAGTCGAGATTTTCGAAAATATTTTTTTGAGTATGGATAATGAATATATGAGGGAAAGAGCAGCAGACATAAAAGATGTAGGGTATAGGGTAATAAAGATATTGCAGGGAGAAGATTCGAATCTTTTAAAAGATTTGAAAGAAAGATGTATTGTTGTTGCTAAGGACTTAACTCCTTCTGATACTGCACAACTAAAAAGAGAATATGTTTTGGGATTTATAACTGAGCTTGGAGGGAAAACATCCCATTCAGCTATTATTGCAAGAGCTCTTGAGATTCCAGCAGTTTCAGGAATTGAAAATGCTGCAGAGATATTGAAAACAGGGGATTTTATAATTTTAGACGGAGTTAATGGCATAATTTATATAAATCCAGATGAGAAGTTAATAAATGAATATCAGGAAAAAGTAGAAATAGAAAGCAAGTTAAAAAATGAACTTTTAATATACAAAGATAAAGAAGCAATAACAAGAGATGGCAAGCGAATTGAAATCGCAGCCAATATTTCATCAAAGGACGAGATTGAAATAGCATTAAAATATGGAGCTGATGGTATAGGACTTTTCAGAACGGAATTTTTATTTATGAATAGAGAAACACCCCCCACAGAGGATGAACAATTTGAAACTTATAAGTATGTCTTAGAAAAGATGGATAATAAACCTGTAGTAATTAGAACTCTTGATATAGGTGGGGATAAGAAAATATCATATATTGATGTTGGAACTGAAATGAACCCCTTTATGGGTTTAAGGGGCATAAGACTTTGCTTTGAGAGGTTAGATTTATTTAAATCACAATTACGGGCTCTCTTAAGAGCTTCCCTTTATGGGAACTTAAAAATCATGTTTCCAATGATATCTAGCCAGGATGAAATAATAAAGGCTAAAAAAATATTGGAAGAATGTAAAAATGAAGTTGTTAATCAAGGATATAATATATCCAACAATATAGAAATAGGGATTATGATTGAAATTCCTTCTGCTGCTATTATTTCAGACTTATTAGCAAAGGAAGTAAACTTTTTCTCTATAGGAACTAATGACTTAATTCAATACACAATTGCCGTAGATAGAATGAATGAAAAAGTATCAAACCTTTATGAACCATCTCATCCAGCTGTATTGAGATTGATTAAAATGGTTATAGATAATGCTCATAGAGAGGGAAAGTGGGCAGGAATGTGTGGAGAGATGGCTTCTGATGTAAATTTGATTCCCTTGTTGATAGATTACGGAATAGATGAACTAAGCATGAGTGCACCATCTATTCTAACAGTTAAAAAAGTAATATTACATGGATAATAAATTCTTCTAATTGAAAATTATCCGAGTGTGCCGAACTTTGTGTCGGCGGTAG
>NZ_LKHP01000013.1 GCF_001440545.1 Caloramator mitchellensis | reverse complement strand
GCATACGAGATTTTTGGAAAAGTATAAGACGTTCTTGAAAAAAGGCTCAGAGGTATGGTTTAAGACGGATGACGAGGAGTTTTTTAATGACTCTGTCGAATATTTTAAAGAAGCAGGTTTTGAAATAGAATATATAACCTATGATTTGCACGGTAGTGGTTTTGAAGGTAATATTATGACGGAGTATGAAACAAAATTTTCTTCGATGGGTTTCAAAATTATGTTTCTGATTGCAAGATATTAGAATGTGGTATAATATATTCATATAATCACGATTATATAAATCGTGATTATATGAATCTGGATTATATGGTGATTTGTATGTTTGTTGGTAGAAATGAAGAGCTTAACTTTTTAAATGAAAAATATAATTTAAAGTCAGGGCAATTTATTGTTCTATACGGAAGAAGAAGAATAGGCAAAACAGAGCTTCTGAGGCATTTTTCAAAGGATAAACCTCATATTTTTTACGTTTGTAGGGAAACAGTAGATAGCGAACAGTTGAAGCTGTTTTCAAAGAAGTTGTTAGAGAAATCTTCAGTTTCACAATATTTATCCACATTTAAAGATTGGGAGGATGCATTTAGATTTTTCAAAGACTTACCTTATGATGGCAAGAAACTTGTGATAATAGATGAATTTCCTTATATGGTTAACTCAAATAAGTCTATACCTTCGATATTGCAAAATCTCTGGGATGAGACATTAAAAGATGAAAATTTGATGATTGTATTGTGCGGTTCATCGATGAGCTTTATTGAAAAAGAAATATTAGCAGAAAAAAACCCTTTGTTTGGTAGGACAACTGGAGTTCTAAAGCTTGATGAACTTGATTTTTATACTGCAAGCTTGTTTTTTGAGAATAAAACGATTGAAGAGAGAATAATTCTTTACTCGATTTTAGGTGGAATACCACATTATCTTAAACAGTTTGATTATGGTTTATCAATAGAACTCAATATTAAGAAAAACATCTTAACAAAGGGCAGTGTTTTATATAGCGAAGTTGATTTTTTGATGAAGCAGGAACTGAGAGAAACGGCAACATATTATACAATTATTCAAGCAATTGCTATGGGCAACACCAAGTTGAACGACATTCATACAAAGACAGGCATTGACAAAACAAAAATACTTGTTTATTTAAAAAACCTGATGGACTTGAATCTAATTGAACGAGAATATCCAATAACCATGAGTATAAAGAAAACATCCAATAGTCAAAACGGTTTGTATAAATTAAAGGATAATTATTTTAAATTTTATTATAGGTTTGTGTTTCCTAATATTTCAGAACTTGAAGAATATGATATTGACGGTGTGTATGAACTGGCTATAAAGCCTTTTTTAAATGAATACGTGTCCTTTGCCTTTGAAGATGTTTGTAAGGAGTATTTAAGGAAAAATAATAAGCAAAACAAATTGCCATTTAGATTTTTAAAGATTGGCAGATGGTGGGATAAAAAAGATGAAATAGACATAGTTGCATATGATAATTTAGGAAACGCTTTGTTTGGAGAATGTAAGTGGAAAAATTCAAAAGCCGGATTAAAGGAATTAAATAAGCTAAAAGAAAAATCAATTAAAGTTGATAATAATTTTATTAATAAATATTATTATATCTTTTCGAAGTCTGGTTTTGACGATGAATTATTAGATATAGCAAAAATAGATAATACTATTAAACTTATTGATTTAAATAAAATTTTTGATTAATTATTGCATTAACTACTTTATTAGTATAAAATTAGTTTGTTCCAACTTAATAGGACAGTTCGTAACCATCCTGTCTAAAAACAAAACTATGGGCCGGTGCTGGGCTTTACAGCACAGGGGCATAGTATGCCCTTTTTTTATTCATAGGGGCAGGTTTGCCCCTTTTTTGTTGGAGGTGAAACATGAAAAGGATTGGAATAACAACTACAGTTCCAGTTGAGGTTCTTATCGCAGCAGGGTATAAGGTTGTTGACTTGAACAATTTGTTTATTACATCAAAGGATTATGCACGATATATTGATATAGCAGAAAGGGATGGTTTTCCTAAAAGTCTTTGTGCATGGATTAAGGGAATATATGGAGCAGCGGTTGAAAATGGAATTACTGAGATAGTTGGAGTAATTGAGGGAGATTGTTCGAATACTAAATCTCTTATGGAGGTTTTAAAATCAAGAGGGATTAAAATTTATCCATTTGCTTATCCTAGCAGGAGAACTTATGAAGAAGTTAAAAAAGCAATAGATGAATTTATCATGCAATTTTTTGATGGTTATAATTCATTTGACAAACAACTCAAGAAGTCAAGAAATCAAGTGAATGTCACCAGACATTTAGCTAGGAGGATTGATGAGTTAACTGTTCAGTTTAAGGCTACTGGGTTTGAAAATCATCTGTATCAGGTGTCTTTAAGCGACTTTGATGGCGACATTGACAGGTTCATAAAAGTTTTAGAAGAAAAGGTTAAGGAGATTGAAAGTAGGGAGCCTAAAGTTAAAAAGCTGAGGCTTGGATATGTTGGAGTTCCACCTATGACTGGGGATTTGTATGATTTTGTTGAAAAATTTGATGCTCAGATTATTTACAATGAGGTGCAGAGGGAGTTTGCATTTCCAAGGTTTGATAAGGCTAAAGATATATATGAGCAGTATTATGATTATACTTATCCTTACAATCTTGAGTTCAGGCTAAATGAGATTAAAAAGCAGGTTAAAGAAAGAAGACTTGATGGTATAATCCATTATACCCAGGCCTTTTGCTATAGGGCAATCGACGATATAGTAATTAAAAGGGAACTTGATATTCCAGTTTTAAACATTGAGGGAGATAAATTAAACAGTCTTGACGCCAGGACGAAGATAAGGATTGAGGCGTTTTTGGATATGCTAAATGATTTAAAGGGGGATTAAGTTGAGGATACTTGGTATTGATTTAGGTTCGAGATATGTAAAGGTTGCAATAATGGAGAACGGAAAAATTGTAGAAAAGTTTAAGATAAGCACTGTTAAGTTTTATAAGGAATACTGCAGCTACAACGGAAGAGTTGTTGTGGATTATAAAAAATTAGGGATAGAATATTTTGATTTTGGCGTTTCAACCGGGTATGGAAGAAATAATGTTGATATAGAAAACTTTGAGATAATCAATGAACTTAAGGCGCATGCCTATGGGGCGATGTTTCAGACTAATCTAAAAGATTTCATTTTATTGGATGTTGGTGGACAGGATGTCAAAGTTATAAAGGTTGAGAAGGGAATATTAACTGATTTGGACCTTAATGATAAATGTGCAGCATCATGTGGAAGATATGTTGAAAATATGGCGAAGGTTCTTGAAACTTCACTTGATGAGTTGTCGATGCATTATGAAGAACCAGTTGAACTTAATTCAACCTGCGCTGTTTTTTCTGAATCTGAGCTTATTGGAAAAATTGCTGAAGGAGTTTCATTTGAAAGATTATGTGCAGGAGTGAACTATTCGCTTTATAACAGGTTAAAACCTCTTCTTACGAAGTTTAAGGCAAGAAATCTTTTGGTTTCGGGTGGAGTTGCAAGGAACAGGGCGCTTTTGGAGTATTTAAAGAATGATTTTGATGAGGTAAATGTTTTGGAAAGCCCAGAATACAACGGAGCGATTGGCTGCTGCTATTTTGGAAGTTTGAAATTTTAATAAAGGGAGGAATATGTATGGAAAAGGCATTGGTTTTAGCGAGTGGAGGGCTTGACAGCACAGTTCTTTTGGCTAAAGTAGTTAAAGAATTTGGAAATGAAAATGTAACTGCACTTAATATATTTTATGGGCAAAAACATAAGAAAGAGGCAGAGTTTGCAAGGTATCAAGCGGAAAAGTATGGTGTAAACTATTTAACAGCAGACCTTTCAAGCGTTTTTAAATTTTCAAATGACTGCCCTCTTTTAGAGGGAAGCGAAAATGAGATACCTGAAAAATCCTATGCAGAACAGCTCAAAGAAATGGGTGGACAAGGGGTTGTTTCAACCTATGTTCCATTTAGAAATGGGCTTTTCCTATCATATGCTGCAGCAATTGCAATTCAAGTTGGAGCATCAAAAATATTCTATGGTGCTCACTCGGACGATGCTGCAGGTAATGCTTATCCTGACTGTTCAGGAAGTTTTATAGACAGCATGGCAAAGGCAATATATGAAGGAACGGGAGGTCAAGTAAGATTAGAGGCTCCATTTTGGAATCTGACCAAAAAGGATATCGTAAAGACAGGACTTGACCTTGGTGTTGATTTTGCTCATACATGGAGTTGCTACAAAGGAAAGGATGAGCCATGCAGAACTTGTGCAACTTGCATAGATAGAGAAAAAGCATTTGAATTGAATGGCGAAGTAGACCCATTAATCAGGAGGTAGTGAAGTTGAAATTAACTGTAACAAAGGAATTTACATTTGACTGTGCGCATATGCTATCAAATCACGATGGACTGTGCTCTAATCTTCACGGACACACATATAAATTAGAAGTGACTGCTTCAGCTCAGCTTATAAAGGAAGGTTCATCTAAGGGGATGGTTGTGGATTTTGGGGATTTAAAGAGCATAGTTAAGGAGACGATTGTGGATAAGTTCGACCACTCGTTTTTGTTCTGGGAAGAAGGTTCTGAAGCAGAGAAGGAAATAGCAAGAGTGGTTGAGAATTTTGGGATGAGAATTGTAAAGTTCAAGGAAAGGCCGACCGCAGAAAATATGGCAATATATATAATTAATACACTAAATGAAAATTTGGAAAATGGAATTAAAATAGTAAGGGTAAGGCTTTATGAAACCCCAACTTCCTATGCGGAGGTAGAAATAGATGTATAAGGTTGCTGAAATATTTCATTCTGTTCAGGGAGAGGGCTCTTTTTTAGGGTGTCCTGCAACTTTTATAAGGCTGTCTGGATGCAATTTAAGCTGCAGCTGGTGCGACACAGACTTTTCGCCAAAGCATGATATGACAGCAAAGGAGATTGCGGATATTGCATTGTGCGAGAAGGTAGTCATAACAGGCGGTGAGCCTACTATATATGATTTGGAGCCACTTTTGTTGGAGCTTAAAAATAGAGGCAAAGTTACAATGCTTGAGACAAATGGAACAAATCCAACGGATAACATAAGAGGACTTTTAGACTGGATAGTGTGCTCACCAAAGCCACAGAACAACTGGGGAATTAATCCAGGATGCATGTTTGATGAACTTAAGTTTGTAGTTGACGGACAATTTAACCCTAAAATACACATTAAAGATGAAATAAAGGAAATGTATAAAAACAGAATATGGCTGCAGCCAGAGAGCAGCATGTTTAAAATCCGCTCAAAGGAAGCCTATGAATTTGCTATGGAGGACATGAGGCTGCGAGTGGGGATACAACTTCATAAGATAATAGATGTAAGATAAGGTTGCCAGTATGGCAACCTTTTTGTCTCACTAATGTTATAGCAAAATATTATACTTCAAATTATAATAATTTGTAGTATAATATTGATAGAGGTGATTTGATGAAAAAGTTTGTTAATAGAGAAAGGGAATTGCAATTTTTGAATAAAGAGTATGATAAAGATGAATCTTCATTTATAGTAATTTATGGAAGAAGAAGAGTGGGTAAAACAGCACTAATAAAGGAATTCATTAAGAATAAAAGAGCTGTTTATTTTTTAGCAACAGAGGAACTTGAAGACGAAAACAAGAATAGTTTGCGGGATATTATTGCAGATTTCTTAAACAATGAATTTATTAAAAAATTAAGTGGTTTGAAGTGGGATGAAATTTTTGATTTGCTGATAAACAATTATGATTTTAGTGAAAAACTTGTTGTTGTTATTGATGAATTTCAGTATCTAGGAAAGATAAATCCAGCATTTCCATCTATTTTTAAAAAAATATGGGACGAAAAGCTAAAGGAAAAAAATATAATGGTTATAGTTTGCGGTTCGCTGATTAACATGATGGAGTCGCAGACTTTAAATTATTCAAGTCCTTTGTATGGGAGAAGAACGGGACAAATAAGACTAAGGCAGATTCAATTTAAATACTATGGCGATTTTTTTGAAGGCAATAGCAATCTAATTGAATTGTATTCGGTTACCGGTGGTGTTCCTAAATATATAGAAATATTTAAGGAAGAAGATGATGTGTTCAAAAGTATTGAAAATTCAATATTGAATAGGGAAAGTTTTCTATATGAGGAACCAATTTTTCTTTTAGAAAGAGAAGTTCAAGACATAGGAACGTATTTTTCCATAATAAAAACAATTGCCGCAGGTAATCATAAATTAGGAAACATAGCAACAGCACTTGGAGTTCAACAAGCGAAATTGACTAAATATTTGTCAACCCTTATAAATCTTGACTTGATAAAGAGAGAAGTTCCAGTTACAGAGGTAAACGCTGAAAAAAGCAAGAAAGGACTTTATTTTATCAATGATAATTTTATTAATTTCTGGTTTAAATTCGTATATCCATTTAGAAATTATATTGAATTAGATGAGGTTGATTATGTATTACAGAAGATAAAAAAATCTTTTGTTGTAAACCATGTTAGCTATGTTTATGAAGATATTTGCAGAGATAAAATATGGGATATGATTATTAGTGGAGAAATAGAGTTTGAACTTCAAAGGATAGGCAGATGGTGGAATTCAAGCGAAGAAATAGATATAGTGGGTATTAACCTTGAAACTAAGGATATTTTGTTTGGAGAATGTAAATATTTAAGTTCTTCGGTAGACGTGGATGTTTTATATAAACTATTTGAAAAGAGTAAATCTGTTGAATGGGAAAATAAAAACAGGAAAGAACATTATATTATTTTTAGCAAGAGCGGATTTTCGGATAGGTTGATTGAAATTGCTAAAGAAAATAGAAATGTAAAGCTTGTTCAATTTGATGGCACGGTAATAAAATATTTTAATTGGTAGATTAATCAATAATTTTTATTGAACTATCGGATTTGTTATATATAACCAGTAACTCTGAGCTCTACTTTTATATATTCTTGCAAACTATATCCAAATTGTTAGAATGAATGTTTTTTATAATGAAAAATACTAAAAATTTAAGAGCAAGAGTTACTGGTGTTGAAGTGGAATGTTTTTGGTAAAATATTAAATTAATCTTTTAATTTTCGTTGAAATTGTCAAACAATTCAAGAAGTCAAGAAATCAAGTGAATGTCACTCATAAGCATGTTTTTGTAGAGGGAGTAGTAGTGGCCTTTTTTCCTTAATAGTTCTTTGTGGCTGCCCTCTTCGAGTATTTTTCCATCGTCAATTACAAGTATTCTGTCGGCACTTACTATGGTTGAAAGCCTATGAGCTATTATAAAGCTTGTTCTTCCCTTTAACACGTTGTTTATGGCATCTTGAATCATGTGTTCTGTGTGGGCATCAACTGATGATGTAGCTTCATCAAGTATGAAGATTGAAGGATTGGAGATTACGGCTCTTGCAAGGGATATAAGCTGCCTTTGTCCAATTGAAAGTTTTGAGCCGCCTTCCCCAACTTCGGTATCATAGCCCTTTTCAAGCCCCATTATAAATTCGTGGGCGTTTACAAGTTTTGCAGCTTCAATAATTTCTTCCATCGTTGCGTCAAGTTTACCGTATCTTATGTTGTCTGCAACGGTTCCGCTAAATAGATGTGGAGTTTGAAGCACATACCCAAGGCTGGAATGAAGAACCTTCAAAGGTATTTTCCTATAGTCAACTCCATCTATATATATAGTTCCCTCGGTTGGTTCGTAGAATCTGCAAACAAGGTTTACTATTGTGCTCTTACCAGAGCCAGTTTCTCCTACAAGTGCAATTGATTGTCCCTTCTTAACATTTAGATTGAAGTTTTCAAGCACCTTCTCGCCTTCTTTGTATTTAAAGCTGACATTTTCAAATACTACGTCACCATTTATTTTTAAGCTGTCATCGTCACTGTAATCTATTATTTCAGGTTTTGTTTCAATAAGGTCTATAACCCTTTCTGCTGCAGCCTGAGCTGAGATTAATTCTGCCATAACCCTTGCAAGTTCTCTTACTGGTTCAAAAAACTGTATAGAGTAAGAAATAAAGGCAACTAAAGTTCCATAGCTTATCATGTTAAGGTAAACCTGCTTTCCACCCATAACAAGTATAAAGGCAGTTGAGATACTTCCAAGGCTTATAACTATTGGCATATATATAGAAGATAAAACCGCCGCTCTAATTGCTGCCTTTTTCATTTCACCAGTTTCATTCTTAAACTCACCTATATGCATATCCTCTGTAGAGAGCACTTTTGTTGTCTTTGCTCCCATTATTCCTTCATTGAATGAACCAGTAATTTGTGAGTTAAGCTTTCTTACTTTTCTATATTGGGAGAGTATTCTTTTTTGAAAATATATGCTTATAACAAATAATACAGGGATAGCAAGTATTATATATAATGCAAGTCTCGCGTTCAATGATAAAAGATAAAACAATATAAAGGACATTATTGAAAATCCCCATACCATATCAACAATTCCCCAGGCAAGTGTATCTCCAAGTTTTGATACATCAGATGTTAATCTTGCCATCAAGTATCCTGTTTGGGTTGTATCAAAGAAGGAGAAGGAAAGGCTCTGCAGTCTTTCAAATGCAGATTTTCTTATATCGTGACAGAGCCCCATATCAATCTTTCCTGCAATTGCAATAAGGTAATATACATTAACTGTCTGAAAAACTATCAAAAAGGCATAGAACATGATGAATTTATAGAAATTTTCGTAGGTTCCCTTTACTACAAAATTGTCTATAGCGTATTTTGAAAGGTATGGGAAGGTTGCATCGATAGCACCTACAAAAACCATTATTATTATGAGCATAATAAGGCTTTTTTTGTAGGGTTTTAAAAAGGATAAATATCTCTTCCAAAGGTTTAAATCGAAATTGGTCTTATATTCTTTTTCCTTAATTTGAGCCATTATATCACCGCCTTAAACTGCATTTTCAAAGTCCCTTTCGATAGAAGACTGTATATCCCAAACCTTTTTGTATAATCCTTCTTCATTTATAAGTTTTTCATGGTTTCCTATGTTTGTTACTTTTCCCTTATCCATAACTATTATAAGGTCGGCATCCTTAACGCTTGTAATTCTATGGGAAATTATTATTGTAGTTGTTTCTTTGCTTCTTTCTTTAAGAGCTCTTCTTATTTTAAGTTCAGTTTCAGTATCAACAGCACTTAATGAATCGTCAAAAACTAATACTGAATAATCGTTTAAAACAGTTCTTGCAATAGTAACCCTCTGTCTTTGACCGCCTGATAGAGTTATTCCCTTTTCACCGACGAGTGTTTCATATCCATCTTCAAATTCAAGTATCGTATCGTGGACAGAGGCAATCTCTGCAGCTCCGTGAATTTCCTCTAAGCTTGCGTGAGGCTTAGTTATTGCAATATTTTCTCTTAATGTTTTAGAGTAAAGAAATGCATCCTGTGGGACAACTCCAAATATTTTTCTGACAAATCTTTTAGAAATTTCTCTTAGTTCAACTCCGTCAATTTTTATTGAGCCGACATCGTAGTCATAGAGCCTTAGGAGCAAAGAAATAATTGTGGATTTACCTGAACCGGTTGAACCAAAAAGTGCAACCGTCTTACCGCTTTCTATTTTAAATGAAACATCCTTAAGAATAGGGTTATCCCTTTCAAATCCAAATGTTACATCTTTAAACTCTATATTCCCGGCAACTTTGAAATCTTTGATTCCTTCGTCCAAGTCTTCCTTTTCTTCTCTTAAAAGTTCATTTATTCTTGTAAGGGAAACTATTGTTTTTCCCATATCAGAAAGAATCCTTCCCATCTGCCTTACTGGCCATAGTAGCATTCCTTCATAGCTTGTAAACACTATCAAAGTTCCAAGGGTTATTTTACCCGTTGCAGCAAAGTAGGAACCTACTAAAACAACAAGGGCAGTTTGAATCATGCAGAGACAGTCTGAAAATGACCAGTAGTTTGCAAATAATTTGATTAGGTTGTAGGTTAAATCCCTATATTTTCTGTTTTTCTCAGCAAACTTTTCTATTTCAAATTCTTCCCTTGCAAATGCCTTCACAACCCTGACTCCTGTTATATTCTCCTGTATAACTGTTGAAAGTTCGGCTTCAGCCTCATCGCTCTTTTTGAACTGCTGCTGCACTCGTGTGAAAAACCAAAGGGCAAATACGAATATTATAGGAACTATTAATGTAGAAACAAAAGCAAATTTAACATCTATGCTGAACATAATAATAAGTATAAGGCTAAGGAGTATTATTGTCCTGCCTATTTCAACAAACTGGTTTGCTAAAAAGTTTCTTATAGTTTCAACGTCTGAGGTGCACCTTTGAATTATGTCACCCGACTGATATTTAGAATAGAAGTTATATTTAGCCCTCAATATTGTTTCGTATAGATTATCTTTAAATTTTTTGGCTATGTTTTCAGCAGCTTGGCTTGACCATTTTCCCTTAAGATACATGAAAAGGCCATTAAAAAGAGTAAGAAGTATTATAACAAGGCCAAGTATCCATAAATTTTCAAGTAGATATTCACGACCTCCAAGCAATTGAACCAATCTATTCATTATAGATGAAGTTATTGGCTTTGTTCCAATAATCGAATCCACAGAAAGCTTAATTACAAGAGGTATAATTACGGAAAATAAAGCCGAAAGGCCTGTTGCAAGTATGGATGCAGCATATTTAAGCCTGTAGCCCTGCATAAAGTTTAATAAGAGTCTCAATTTTTTCACGCTATCACCTTCCTTTTAGACGTAAAAAGGCCATGGGATAGCACACCCATGGCCTTGATTTCGAATAAGAATATAGTTTAAATGAAGACGGACGAAGGCTGTGGTTGCACTATTGTGTTATATTTATTAAATTTTGCGTTAAGAATGCCATTCGATCTGATCATTTGCGCAACCTCCCTTCAAAATATTTCTTTTAATAGTATAAACCAATTTTTTAAATTTTGCAACAATTTTTTGCTATTGAATCCAGATGTTGGTCATCGGTTGCTATTGAAATAGGAATAAAACTCTCAAACAAAATTAAAGTGAAAAATAATTATAAGTATATTATTTGTGATGATTATCTTGTATTTTACACTATAGATAATGAATTTATCTCAATACAAAGGGTATTACATGCAAAAAGAGATTACCTAAAATTGTTAAACGAAGATAAAAGTAATTGATTTTATACAAGCTATATATCTGGGAAAATAATGAAGAAATGCGAATTAAAAAATAAAAATTCTAAACAATGTGCAGAAATAAACGAACGATAATAAAAAATATTTGACAATATTCCTATAAAGGTATAACATAAAATTAAGTTAATAGTTCATCCATATAATTTAGGGAATATGGCCCTAAAGTCTCTACCGGACTGCCGTAAACTGTCCGACTATGGATGAGTCGATGGGTTATGCCTTTTTAAGGTAGGATAAGTCTACCCTTTTTGACTCTTCCATGGTCAAAAAGGGTTTTAATATTTTTTGGAGGTGCGCTATGCAAAGGTTAGAAAAAATTTATGAAGGTAAAGCGAAGATAATTTACTCAACTGATGAAGCTGACAAGATAATTGCGTTCTACAAGGATGATGCAACTGCATTCAATGGACAAAAGAAGGCTCAGATAAGCCAAAAGGGCGAACTTAACAACAACATTTCATCTATTCTATTCGAATTATTAGAAAAAAAGGGAATTAAAACTCATTTCATTAAGCAAATCAGCGAAAGAGAACAGCTTCTTAAAAAGGTCGAAATAGTCCCAGTCGAGGTTATAGTTAGAAATATAGCAGCAGGAAGTATGGCAAAAAGGCTTGGAATTGAAGAGGGAACAAAACTTAATACTACTGTATTTGAAATTTGCTATAAAAATGATGAATTAGGGGACCCTCTTATAAACGATTACCATGCAGTAGCTATTGGCCTTGCAACATTTGAAGAACTAAAGATGATATATGAAACTACTTCAAAAGTAAATGAAATACTTAAAGAGTTCTTTGGCGAGTTAGGAATTGAGCTTATAGATTTCAAACTTGAGTTTGGCAGATTTAACGGTGAGATAATACTTGCCGATGAAATTTCACCAGATACATGCAGATTCTGGGATAAAAAGACCGGAGAAAAGCTTGACAAGGACAGATTCAGAAGGGACTTGGGAGGAGTTGTTGAAGCTTATAAAGAGATATTTAACAGGATAAACAATTTCTGATGCATGAGTGCTCGTCTTTTTATTTTAGCAAAAATATGAAAATATTAGAAGGGAGATAACAAGATGAAGGCATATATAGATGTAACCTTAAAGGAGAGCATACTAGATCCACAGGGGGCAGCGGTTAAGGAGGGCCTAATAAAGCTCGGATATGATGTTGAAGGTGTTAGAATTGGAAAGCATATAGAGGTTGAACTTATGGATATGGAAATAAATGAAGCTGAAAAATTAATTAGAGAGATGTGCGAAAAGCTTCTTATCAATCCAGTTATTGAAACTTATACATTCAGATTAGAGGTGTAATTATGAAGGCAGGAGTTGTGGTATTTCCAGGTTCTAATTGTGATAAGGATGTCTTTGAGACCTTAAAAGGTTTAGATGTAGATGTTAAATACATCTGGCATGACGAAGAAAATTTAGATGTAGACCTTTTAGTTCTTCCTGGTGGTTTTTCGTATGGTGACTATTTAAGATGTGGGGCAATTGCAAGATTTGCAAGGATATTGGATGGAATATATGAGTTTTCACAGAAGGATAAATTATTAGTTGGAATATGCAATGGTTTTCAAATCCTTACTGAGCTCAAACTATTACCAGGTGCTCTGTTGAGGAATAAAAATCTTAAGTTTATATGTGAAGACTGCACACTTATAGTTGAAAATAACAATACCCCTTTTACAAAGCTTTATGAAAAGGGAGAAGCTGTTAATTTCCCAATAGCTCATGGAGAAGGAAACTATTTTATAGATGAAGAGGGGCTTAAAAAGCTTAAAGAAAATAACCAAATAGTGTTTAAATATAGAAATAACCCAAACGGTTCAGTGGAAGATATTGCAGGAATAATAAACAAAAATGGAAATGTCCTAGGGCTTATGCCGCATCCAGAAAGGGCTTCATCAAAGCTTTTAGGATGTGATGACGGGACAAGATTTTTCAAAGGTGCAATTGAATATTTTAAGGATTGGTGATTCTATGAAAAGGATATTACTACCTCCTTCAAAAATCGGAATTATAGGAGGGGGACAACTTGGCAGGATGTTTGCCCTGGAAGCAAAAAGGATGGGTTATATTGTTTATGTTCTTGATCCTAAGGAAAATTCACCTGCAGGTCAGGTTTCTGATGAACAGATAGTTTCAGGTTTTGATGATTTTGGTGCCCTTTTAGAACTTGCGAGAAAAACAGATGTAATAACCTATGAATTTGAACATATTAATGCAGAGCACCTTACAAAATTGAAAAACATGGGATATAAAATATATCCATCTCCGGAAACATTAATTAAAATACAAAACAAGTATATTCAAAAGAAACATTTAATAAAATTTAACCTTCCTGTTCCAAGATTTGAAAGAATAGAGTCCTATTATGATTTGGTTTCAAAAGCTGATGATTTTAAATTTCCATTTATGATAAAGTTTGCAAAGGGCGGTTATGATGGAAAAGGAAATATAAAAATAGAAAACCATGAAGATATTTTAAACTTAAAGAACCTGAAATTTGAAGAAGAAATATTTATGGAAGAATTTGTTGATTTTAGGAATGAAATATCAATAATTGTCTGCAAAAATGAACAAGGCGAATTTAAAAATTATAGAGCATTTGAAAATGTTCACGAAGATAACATTCTTAGAATTACTAAGTGCCCAGCAAGAATAGGAGAAGAGGTTGAAAAAAAAGCAGTTTCGATTGCAAATAAAGTTGTGGAGAGTTTTTGTGATTTCGGAGTATTTTGCGTTGAAATGTTTGTTGATAAATATGATGAGATATTGATAAACGAGATTGCCCCAAGACCTCACAATTCAGGACATCTAACTATAGAAGCTTGTTTTACAAGTCAATTTGAAAATCATCTAAGAAGTATAACAAATCTGCCCCTGGGTTCAACGGAGTTAATAAAGAATGCTATCATGATAAACATTCTTGGAGATAAAAAAATAGACGGTAAGTATACAATTGAAAATCTTGGAGAGATATTGAAGATGGATGGAGTATTTTTTCATTTTTATGGTAAGAGCTTTGTAGATAAAAAGAAAAAGGTTGGACATATAACAATTATTGATGATGACGAAACAAGGTTAGAGGCAAAGAAGAATTATATAATTAATAATTTAAAGATAGGTGAGTTTTATGAGTAGAGTTGCAATTATTATGGGGAGTATTTCAGACTATGAAGTAATGAGAAATGCTGAAGAAGTTTTAAAAAGATTTCAGATAGATTTTGAGACCGATGTTGTTTCTGCACACAGAACCCCGCAAAAAATGTTCCAGTTTGCTAAAAGTGCAGAAGAAAAAGGTTTTAAAGTCATTATAGCAGCAGCGGGAGGGGCTGCACATTTGCCTGGAATGGTCGCTTCGATATCAAACCTTCCTGTCATTGGAGTTCCTATAAAGGGAAAAACAATGGATGGGCTTGACTCACTTTTATCCATAGTTCAAATGCCAAAGGGAATTCCAGTTGCAACAGTTGCAATAAACGGAGCTGCAAATGCTGCTGTCCTAGCAACACAGATTCTTGCGCTTTCAGATGATGAGTTAAAGGAAAAGATAAAGGACTACAAGATGCAACTTGAGAAGGATGTTGATAATATGTCAAAAAAGTTAAAGGAGGAGAGCCATGCTAACATATAAGGATGTTGGTTTAAATAAAGAGGAATATGATTTAATCGTAGAAAAACTAGGCAGGGTTCCAAACGATTTAGAGATTTCAATGCTTGGTGTAATGTGGTCGGAACACTGCAGTTATAAAAACTCCAGGGCTCTTTTAAAACTTTTTAATACTAAGAGCCAAAGAGTTTTACAAGGGCCTGGTGAAAATGCAGGGGTTGTAGACATAGGAGATGGCTATGCTATTGCCATGAAGATAGAGAGCCACAATCATCCGTCTGCTATTGAACCATATCAGGGAGCAGCAACAGGCGTTGGTGGAATTTTAAGAGATGTGTTTACAATGGGTGCAAGGCCTATTGCAAATTTAAATTCGATTAGATTTGGAGAAATTGATTCAGATAAAACAAAACACCTTTTAAAGGGAGTTGTAAAGGGAATCGGTGATTATGGCAACTCAGTTGGAATTCCAACCGTTGGTGGAGAGACGGTTTTCAACTCCTGCTATGATGACAATCCTCTTGTAAATGCCATGAGCGTTGGACTTTTAAAGAAGGAAGAATTGAAAAAGGGGGCGGCAAAGGGCATAGGTAATCCTGTTATGCTTGTTGGACACACAACAGGCCGTGATGGAATGGGGGGTGCAAGCTTTGCATCATGTGATTTAACACAGGAATCGGAGGAAAAACGTTCTGCAGTTCAAGTTGGAGACCCATTTATGGAAAAGCTTCTTCTAGAGGCTTGTCTTGAACTTATAAAGGAAGGCTGTGTTGTTGGAATCCAGGACCTTGGAGCTGCAGGGTTAACTTCTGCAAGCTGTGAAACAGCCTTCAGAGGTGGAAGCGGAATAAAAATTGATGTTACTAATGTTATAACAAGAGAAAAGGGAATGAACCCTATTGAAATAATGATTTCTGAATCACAGGAGAGAATGCTTGCAATAGTTGAAAAGGGAAAGGAAAACAAGGTTTTTGAAATTTTCAGCAAGTGGGGACTTCATGCTTCAATAATTGGTGAGGTTACTGATGACGGATTTGTTTCCATCTTCGAGGGTGAAAAATTAGTAGGGCAATTGCCTGCATATCTTCTTGCTGATGGAGCACCTGCTAATTTAAGACCTTTTAAAAGACCAAAATATATGGATAAATTAAACAGATTTGACACTTCAACTCTTAAAAAACAAGAGAATTTGAAAGAGGCTTTATTAAAAATGTTAAAATCGCCTAATATTGCATCTAAAAGCTGGGTTTACAGACAATACGACCATCAGGTAAGAAACTCAACAGTTGTAAAACCTGGAGGGGATGCTGGACTTGTCTTAATCGATGGAAAGAAGGCAATCGCACTTACTACAGATTGCAATGCAAGATACTGCTATTTAAATCCATACGAAGGTGCTAAGATTTCTGTTTTAGAAGCTGCAAGAAATATAGCATCAACCGGTGCAACTCCGATTGCAATAACAGATTGTCTGAACTTTGCAAGCCCTGAAAATGAAGAAATTTATTACCAATTCAGAAATAGCATATTGGGAATAAACGAGGCATCAAGGATATTAAATACTCCTGTTATAAGCGGAAATGTGAGCTTTTATAATCAGTCAGAAAAGACGGCAATCTACCCAACCCCGGTTATAGGAATGCTTGGACTTTTAGAGGATGCTAATAAGCACACAACAATACACTTTAAAGAAGAGGGGGATGCAATCATACTTGTTGGCGAAACAAAGGATGAGATAGGCGGTAGTGAATATTTAAAGGTTGTTTATGGAGTTGAAGCTGGCAGGGTTCCTGAAGCTCATACTGAAATTGAGAAAAACACAATTGAAGGTGTAATAAAGTGTATAGATAAAGGGCTTGTTAAGAGCTGTCACGATATTTCAGATGGAGGATTTATAGTAGCCCTTTTAGAGTGCTGCTTTAAGAATTCACTTGGAGCAAAGATAAATATAGAAACTGAACTTGAGGATGACAGATTCCTGTTCTCAGAGAGCCAGGGAAGATTTATCATATCCTGCCAAGAAAAAAATGTTGATGAAATAATATTAAACTTTAAAAAGCTTGGAATAATGGCAAAGAAGATAGGAAAAGTTGAAAAGGACATTGTTAGCGTTAGTTTTAACGGAAAAGAGAGCTTAAATGTTGCAGTTACAGAGGCAAAGAATGAATGGGAGAGTGGCCTTATATGCTTAATGGAGTAGATAAATTTAAAGAGGAATGTGGAGTTTTCGGTATATATGTGAATGAAGAAAAAACTATAGCATCTTCTGTTTACTATGGATTATTTGCGCTTCAGCACAGGGGTCAGGAGAGTGCGGGAATAGCCTTAACTACAGGAAGCGATTTTATAGTTTCTAAGGATGTAGGGCTTGTTTCTGATGTGTTTGATGAGGATTTTTTAAACATAAAGGGAATTGCAGCAATAGGACATGTAAGGTATTCAACAACAGGGGGGTCTAGGGCGGAAAATGCACAGCCTCTTTTTAGTAAATATAAGCTTGGGAATATTGCAATAGCTCATAACGGAAACCTTGTGAATGCTGATATAGTAAGGGAACTTTTAGAGGATGCAGGGGTTATTTTCCAAACCACAATAGATACAGAGGTTGTTTTAAACCTTATTGCAAGGGCGGCAAGAAAGGGCATTGAAAGGGCTGTTTTTGACGCAATGCAGGCTGTGAAGGGTTCCTACTCTATTTTAATCCTTACAGATGATAAATTGATTGCAGTAAGAGACCCACATGGTATAAGACCTCTTTGTCTTGGAAAAATAGATGGAGGATATGTTTTATCTTCCGAGAGCTGTGCTTTTGATGCAATTGGTGCAGAATTTGTAAGAGATGTTGAACCAGGTGAGATTATTATAATCGATAAAGAAGGAATTAAGAGTTTTAAACTTGTTGAAAAGACAAAGCTTGAAACATGTGCCTTTGAATACATCTATTTTGCAAGGCCAGACAGCTTTATGGACGGAATAAGCGTGTATGAGTCAAGATTAAGAGCTGGGGAAGAACTTTTTAAGGAGTCTTCAGTTGATGCTGATGTTGTAATTGGCGTTCCTGATTCGGGGACATTTGCAGCAGTTGGTTTTTCAAATGCATCAAAGATACCATATAGTATCGGTTTTATAAAAAATAAATATATTGGAAGAACCTTCATAGAACCTAAAAGCCAGCTTAGGGAAAGGGCAGTTTCAATAAAGCTCAATCCACTTAAGACCAATGTTGAAGGGAAAAGGGTTGTTCTTATCGATGATTCTATAGTAAGAGGAACTACTATGAGAAGGCTTATTGATATACTAAGAAAATCTGGTGCAAAGGAAGTTCATGTCAGAATTGCATCGCCAAAAGTTGCATATCCATGCTATTTTGGTATAGATACACCTTATAGGAGTCAGCTGATTGGGGCTGTAAAAAGCGTTGAGGAGATTGGAAGGGAAATAGGCGCAGATTCTCTTGCGTTCTTGAGTATAGAAGGCTTACTAAAGGCTTTAAATAAGGAAAGTTTTTGTCTTGGATGCTTTAGCGGGACATATCCTGTTTCGGCACCACTTGAAATAGACAAATTCCAGTTTGAAAGGAATGAGTGATATGAAGTATAGGGACGCTGGAGTTAACATTGAAGAGGGCTATAAAACAGTCAGCCTTATAAAGGATAAGGCAAGTAAGACTCATGATGAAAGGGTCTTAAATGGAATTGGAAGCTTTGCAGCTCTTTACGATATAGCAGGATATAAAAATCCTGTTCTTGTTTCAGGAACTGATGGGGTTGGAACAAAGCTTGAGATAGCATTTAAAATGCAGAAATATGATACTGTTGGTATAGATTGTGTTGCAATGTGTGTTAATGATATACTCTGCCATGGAGCAAAGCCACTATTTTTCCTTGATTATCTTGCATGTGGTAAACTGGATTCTTTAGTTGCCTCTGAAATCGTCTCAGGAGTAGCTTTAGGGTGTCAGATTGCGGGTTGCAGCTTAGTAGGCGGTGAGACTGCTGAGATGCCAGGCTTTTATAAGGAAGGAGATTATGATATAGCAGGATTTGCTGTTGGAATTGTTGAAAGGGATAAGATAATAGATGGAAGCAGGATTGAAGAAGGAGATATTTTAGTTGGGATTGAATCATCAGGTCCTCATAGCAACGGATATTCACTGATTAGAAGGCTTATAAGAAATTATGATGTAGAATTTGAGGAAAGAAAAATAGGAGAGGTTTTATTAACTCCAACTACAATATATGTTCCATATGTTCTTCCACTTCTTGAAAAATACGAAATAAAGGGAATGTCACATATAACCGGTGGAGGTTTTTATGAGAATATTCCAAGAATGTTTAAGAGCGATTTAACTGCGGTAATAGATAAGGATAGTTTCACGGTTCCTTCAATATTTAAATTCATTATGGAGCTTGGAGTAGAAGAGAAAGAGATGTTTAATACATTCAACATGGGAATTGGTTTTGTGCTATGCGTTAAAAAAGATGAAGCAAAAGACATCGTAGATGATTTAGAAAAGATGGGTAAAAGAGCCTATATAATCGGCCATGTTGAAAGAGGTGGTGATGGAGTTTGCATAAAATAGCAGTGCTTGTATCTGGAAATGGATCTAACCTTCAGGCAATAATAGATGCAGTTGAGGATGGAAGATTAGATTGCAGTATTGAGTATGTGATAGCTGATAGAAAATGTTATGCAATTGAAAGAGCTAAAAAACATGGAATAAAAACATTTGTCTTGGATAGAACGGGATTTAAAGAAGAATTAAGCCAGAGGATTTTGGAAATAATAGGGGACGATTTAGACCTTATTGTTCTTGTTGGATTTTTATCTATTTTAGATGGTGAGATTTTAAATGTATATAAGGGCAAAATAATAAACATACATCCATCACTGCTTCCTAAGTTTTCAGGAAAGGGTATGTATGGAATAAAGGTTCATGAGGCAGTTTTGAAGGCAAAAGAAGAGGAGACGGGATGCACGGTTCATTTTGTTACTGGTGAGGTAGATGCAGGAAAAGTAATCCTAAGAGAGAGGGTTCCAATATATGATGGAGATACACCGGAAAAGCTTGCTAATAGGGTTTTAATTGTGGAACACAGGATTATAGTTGACGCCATAAATAAGGTTTTGGAGGGATAAGATGAGAGCGCTTGTTAGCACATTTTACAAGGATGGAATAGATGAGTTTTGTAAGTTTTTAAGTGACAGAGGAGTAGAAATAATTTCAACTGGAGGGACGTATAAATTTCTTTTAGAAAAGGGTATCCCTGTTGTTGAGGTTAAGGAGATTACAGGATTTGATGAAATTTTAGATGGAAGAGTTAAAACACTTCACCCTAATATTCATGGGGGTATTCTTGCCATTAGAGATAATGAAGAACATATGAATACTATTAAGGAAAGAGGAATAGGAACTATTGATTTTGTTGTGGTAAACCTTTATCCCTTCTTTGAAAAGGTTCAGGAGGATTTATCCTTTGAAGAAAAGATAGAGTTTATAGATATAGGCGGGCCATCAATGTTAAGGGCAGCAGCTAAGAATTTCAGAGATGTAGTTGTTCTGTGCGACTATAATGATTATGAGATAGTTATGAAGGAGATTGATGAAAAGGGTAATGTTTCTTTTGAGACAAGAAAATATCTTGCAGGAAAGGTCTTTAACTTAACATCTTCATATGATGCTGCGATTTCAAATTTCTTATTAGATAATCCATATCCTGAATATTTATCCCTTTCATATAAGAAGGAAGCTGAATTAAGATATGGCGAAAACCCACATCAGACTGCTGCATTCTATGTTAAAGCTTTTGGTGAGGGTGCCATGAAGGATTTTGAAAAATTAAGCGGTAAGGAGCTATCATATAACAACATAAAGGATATGGATGTTGCATGGAAGGTTGTATGCGAATTTGATGAAACTGCATGCTGTGCAGTTAAACATAATACACCATGCGGAGTTGCAATAGGTGAAAATACATATGATGCCTTCCTGAAAACATTTGAATGTGACCCAGTATCTATTTTTGGCGGAATTGTTGCCTTTAATAAAAGGGTGGATAAGGATACTGCCCAAAAGATGGCTGAAATTTTCCTTGAGGTTATAATTGCTCCTGAATACGACGAGGATGCTCTAAATGTTTTATTCCAGAAGAAGAACTTAAGGGTTATAAAGGCAAATGTTAAACCTGTTGATAAGTATGAGATTATAAGCGTTGATGGAGGAATACTAATCCAGAGCGTTGACGATAAACTGATTGATGATTTGAATGTTGTAACCGAGAAGGAACCTTCCAGGGAAGAAATTGATGAGATGCTCTTTGGCATGAAGGTTGTAAAGTATGTTAAATCCAATGCAATAGTTGTTGTAAAGGACAAAAAGGCAGTAGGTATTGCTTCAGGTCAGGTAAATAGAATATGGGCTGCATGTCAGGCTCTTGAAAGAGGAAAAGGGGCAGCTGTTTTAGTTTCAGACGCCTTCTTTCCATTCAGCGATGTTGTAGAGGAAGCGGCAAAGAACAACATTAAGGCAATTATGCAGCCGGGAGGGTCTTTAAAGGATAAGGATTCAATTGAGGCATGTAATAAACATGGAATTTCGATGGTGTTTACAGGGGTAAGGCATTTTAAGCATTAATACTATTACCCCATGAATGATTTCCGAGGCTTCGCTCATTTCACCAAGTAACTCTAAGCTTTTCTTTGTTTCCAAATGTCCTACCCGCGTGAGACTTCATACGTGAAGTCCACGCGGCACTGCTCGTCCTGAGCAGAGTTACGGTCATTTGAAAAGTCGAAAATCAAGAGTTACTAAGGTTCATGAGAGGCGCCTTTTGAAATCATTTCATGGGGTTTCCCCTAATATATTGAGTTTATAACGGAGGTGAAGCAGATGAAGGTTTTAATCATTGGTTCAGGTGGAAGAGAACATGCAATTGCTTGGAAAATAGCACAGAGCTCTCTTGTTGAAGAAATTTTTGTTTCACCAGGAAATGGAGGAACGGCAAAGGAAGCAAAATGCCAGAACATTGATTTAAAGGGAATTGATGAATATGTAACTTTTGTAAAGGAAAATAAAATCGATGTAACAGTTATTGGACCTGAGGCACCTTTAGTTGAAGGGATTGTTGATGAGTTTAAGAAGAACAATCTTAAGATATTTGGACCTTCAAAGACAGCTGCTAATCTTGAGGGAAGCAAAATTTACGCAAAGGAATTTATGAAAAGACACAATATAAGGACGGCTGAATATGAAATTTTTTATGAGGTTGAAAGGGCACTTGAGTATATTAAAAATGCAACATACCCTTGTGTTATTAAGGCTGATGGTCTTGCTCAGGGAAAGGGAGTTGTGATTTGTAATAGTTTTGAAGAGGCTAAGGATACTCTTGAAAAGTTTATGGTTGAGGATATTTTCAAGGGCTCTGGTAAAAGGATTGTGATTGAGGAGTTTTTAGAAGGTGTTGAGGCATCGATTTTATCAATTACTGATGGAAAGACAATCATTCCGTTTATCTCTGCAAAGGATCATAAGAGGATATTCGATAAAGATATGGGACCAAACACAGGCGGAATGGGTGTAGTAGCACCAAACCCATATGTGACAGAGGACATATTAGAGGATTTTAGAAAGAATATAATGATTCCAACAATAGACGGGATAAAGAAGGATGGATTGGATTACTGCGGAATAATATTCTTTGGGATAATGATAACTAAAAGGGGAGCATACCTTTTAGAGTATAACGTAAGGATGGGAGATCCAGAGACACAGGCAGTATTGCCTCTTATGAAAAGTGATTTTTTTGAGATTATTTTTAAGGCCATCGATGGTAAATTAGAAGATGTAGAGATAGAATGGGAAAAAGGCTTTGCCTGCAACATTGTTGCAGCGTCAAAGGGTTATCCGGGTGAAATAGAAAAGGGATTTGAAATTAGAATAGGAGATGTTGAAAACAAGGTATTTATCGCTGGCGCAAAGCTTGAAGGTGAAAACTTAATTACAACAGGAGGCAGAGTATTATCTGTAACTGCAATAGGTGAAACCCTAGAAAAAGCACGTGCAAAGGCATATGCTGATATGAAAAAGATTTATTTTGAAGGAATGCAGTTTAGAGGGGATATATAATTTTTGGTTTATTGAAAACAAGACAAGGGTTAACCAAGAAAATATAGGCCCTATATTAAAAGTAAAAAGTATAGTTGGATTTGGAGGAGTTGAGGTGAAAAATTAACCTTGACATCTAATAATCTCCATGCTAATATAGTCAAAAGAACCTTTAAGACTGGTCCTGTGAGGCCGGGAAGGTAGGCAAAGGATAAGTGCAACTTTTTACAGGAAAATTATGCCTTCCCGGATGGGAAGGCTTTTTTTAACCTTTAAATTAGCCCAGAGAGGCTAGGAAGGAGAGATATTATGTTAAAAGGAAGACACCTTTTGGACCCAATGGATTTTACAACTCTTGAAATCGATGAAGTTTTAGAACTTGGAGGACAAATCTCAAAAAATCCGGAAAAGTTTTCAAATGCATGTCAGGGAAAAATTCTCGCAACTCTATTTTATGAGCCAAGCACAAGAACAAGATTCAGCTTTGAAGCTGCAATGCTAAGGCTTGGTGGGCAGGTAATAGGATTTTCAGAACCTAATTCATCATCTGTAGCAAAGGGAGAGAGCATAGCTGACACCATAAGAACAATAGCATGTTATGCAGATATTGCAGTTATGAGACATCCTAAGGAAGGTGCGCCAAGGGTAGCAGCTCAATATTCTACAATCCCGGTTATTAATGCAGGTGATGGAGGACACCAGCATCCAACTCAGACTTTAACTGATCTACTTACTATAAAATCCCTAAAGGACAATCTGTCAAATCTAACAATAGGTCTTTGTGGAGACTTGAAATTTGGAAGAACTGTCCATTCGCTTATTAAGGCCATGTCAAGGTATGAAAACAATAAATTCGTTCTAATTTCCCCAAAGGAATTGAAGGTTCCAGATTATATTAAAAAGGAAGTTTTGCAAAAGAATAATATTGAGTTTATAGAAGTAGAAAGGATGGAGGATGTAATAGAAAGATTAGATATTCTATACATGACTCGTGTCCAAAGAGAAAGATTCTTCAATGAAGAGGAATATTTAAGATTAAAGGATAGCTATATACTTGATAAGGCAAAGCTTAAGAAGGCAAAGGAAGATATGATAGTTCTACATCCACTGCCAAGGGTTAATGAAATAGCAGTAGAGGTTGATGAAGATAAAAGAGCAAAATACTTCGAACAGGCAAAATACGGAATGTTCGTAAGAATGGCACTTATAATGAAACTTTTGGGGGTGGAAGTATGCTAACAGTAAATAGTATAAAAAATGGAGTTGTAATAGATCATATAAAGGCAGGGCTTGGAATTAAGATATTCAAAATGCTAGAACTAGACAAGATAGAAAGTGCAGTATGTCTTCTCATGAATGTATCAAGTGAAAAGCTTGGAAAGAAGGACATAATAAAGATAGAAAATGTAGTTGATTTAGACTTTAGAATACTTGGAATACTTGATCCCAATATAACTATAAATGTAATAAAGGACGAAGTGCTAGTAGAAAAGAAGAAATTTGAACTTCCAGAAAGGGTGGAAAATGTTTTAAGCTGTAAAAATCCAAGATGTGTTACATCAATCGAAAAGTATATAGACCACGTCTTCTACCTTGTAGATAAAGAAAAGGGAGAATA
The DNA here is from genome assembly GCF_001440545.1 of Caloramator mitchellensis. Lineage (NCBI taxonomy): Bacteria > Bacillati > Bacillota > Clostridia > Eubacteriales > Clostridiaceae > Caloramator > Caloramator mitchellensis. Next base: position 32,522 of record NZ_LKHP01000013.1, on the reverse strand, counting down.
TAGATGCATGTATTGCGATGAAATATATGCACTTTCGGAGGTTTGATTATGGAACTTCTAATAAAAAATGTTAATATTGTGGACAGCTCCGATGTCTTCTGTGGAGATGTTTATATAAAGAATGGAAAAATTGAAGAAATAGGAAATCTAAATAGAGATTGTGAAATACTAGATGGAGAAGGATTGTCCCTTCTCCCTTCCTTTGTAGATTTGCATGCTCATTTCAGGGAACCCGGCTACGAATACAAAGAGGATTTGCTGTCTGGTTCAATGGCAGCAGTAAAGGGAGGGTATACAGCGGTAAACTTAATGGCAAATACAAACCCGCCATGTTCAAATATGGGTATAGTTGACTATGTTCTTGATAGAGCAAAAAGGATTGATCTTGTTGATATTCATCAGACTGTTACAGTGACTAAGGATTTATTAGGAAAGGATATAGAACACTTAAATACTCTAGATGAAAGAGTAAGGTTTATATCAGATGATGGCAAGGGGATACTTAGTAATAATATAATGCTTCATGCAATGCTTCTTGCAAAGAAAAAGGGATTAACAGTTATATCCCATGCAGAGGATGAGGAAATTTCTAAGATTGATACAAGGCTTTCTGAAAATATAATGACTAAAAGGGACATTGAACTTGCCAAATTTACAGGGGCTAATCTTCATATAGCCCATGTGAGCACAAAGGAGGCAATTGAAGAAATAGCTGTAGAGAAGGATAAGGGATATAAAATAACATGTGAGGTGGCTCCTCATCATTTATTCGGAACAAGTAATCTGAATTACAGAGTGAATCCACCCTTAAGAGAAAAAGATGATATTGAAAGCCTAATAAGGGCAATTAAAAAAGGCTATGTTGATGCAATAGCAACTGATCATGCACCACATACTCAAGAGGATAAATTAAAGGGTGCGCCTGGCATATCTGGTATAGAGACAGCTTTTTCAATCTGCTTTACAAAACTTGTTGCAGAGGGGCATATAACTTTAAATAAACTTATAAAACTCATGTCGGAAAATCCAGCTAAAATGATGCTATTAAATAAAGGAAAAATTAAAGAAGGATACGATGGAGATGTTGTTTTGGTAGACCTTAAACACAAGTATAAAATTGACTCATCAAGCTTTGTGTCAAAGGGAAAGAATAATCCTTTTGATGGGCAAGAGGTTTTTGGAAAAGTCATATATACAATAAGAAAGGGCAGAATAGTTTTTAAGGGGTGAGTAGGATGATAATGGATAGGCTCTATGAAGCTGTTGAAAAAAAGGGACATGTTTGTGTTGGACTTGATACATCAGTTGACTATATACCAGAAGGATTTAAGAAAAAATTTAGCTCAGTCTATGATGCTTTATTTGAGTTTAACAAAAAAATAATAGATGCTACTGAAGATGTTGCAGCATGCTTTAAAGTTCAGATAGCATATTATGAAGCCCTAGGGATAGAGGGGTTGAAGGTCTACAAAAAGACTATAGAATATGCAAAGGAAAAGGAAGCTATTGTAATAGGGGATATAAAAAGATCCGATATTGCAGATACTGCTAGGATGTATGCAAGAGCACATTTTGAGGGGGACTTTAAGGTGGATTTAGTAACATTAAACCCCTATATGGGAGTTGACAGCATAACCCCCTTTTTAGAATATACCGATAAGGATAAGGGAGTTTTCGTTCTTATAAAAACATCAAATCCCTCATCAAAGGATTTACAGCTTCTATATGCAGGCGAAAACAGGGTCTATGAAAGAGTTTATGATATGCTAAGATCCTTGATAGAAAAAAGCATTGGAGAATATGGATATAGCCCTATTGGTGCAGTTGTTGGGTGCACCAATTCAGATGAGGCAGGACACATAAGAAAGAGGCTGAAAAATATGTTCTTCTTAATTCCAGGATATGGTGCACAGGGAGGAGGGGCAAAGGATATTAAAAATCTATTAATTGATAAAAATGGTGGGGTTGTAAACTCATCGAGGGGAATACTTCTTGCTTATAGAAAACATGGTGATGAAAGGTTTGAACTGCATGCAAGGGAAGAGGCTCTTAAAATGAGGGAGGAGATTTTGAATGAATTATAAAAGCCTTATTGTTAAGGATAATGAGAAGATAGCAGAAGGAATATATAAATTGATGCTCTACGGAGAATACGAAGTTTTACCCGGTCAGTTTTTTATGCTGAGAAATTGGGATAAGGAGCCTATTCTTTCAAGACCATTCAGTATTCATGATTGTGATAACAAAATGATAAGTTTTATATATCAGATTAAAGGAACAGGAACGAGCTATTTATCATTACTTAGAAAGGGTGACTTTGTAAAGGTAACAGGGCCTTTAGGAAATGGAATGGATACTTCAAATATAAAGGGGAAGGTCGCACTTGTAGGCGGAGGAGTAGGGATCGCCCCTTTAGCATACTTTGCAAAAAAGATTAAGGCAGAGGTTGATGTATACTTTGGATTTAGAGATGAAAGTTATGGAATAGATGAATTAAAGGATTACGTTGAAAATATTCATATAGCAACGGAAAGCGGCAAAGAAGGGCACAAGGGGTATGTGACGGATATATTTAACCCCTTTGAATACAGTCTTGTAATTGCCTGCGGCCCAGATGCCTTTATGAAAAAGGTTCAAGATATGTGCATAAAAACTCAAACACCCTTGTATCTGCTTCTTGAAAAGAATATGGCCTGTGGAGTAGGAGCCTGCTTGGTTTGCACATGCAAAACGAAGGATGGAATGAAAAGGGTATGCAAGGATGGGCCAATCTTCAGGGGTGAGGAGGTAGTATTTGATGCTTGAGGTAAACTTATGGGGTAAAAGTTTTAAAAACCCTGTTATTGCAGCGTCAGGGACATTTGGATTTGGGAGAGAATATGATGAATTTTATGATGTTTCAATCCTTGGAGGGATAGCTACAAAGGGACTAACCCTTAATAAGAGAGAAGGAAATATGGGGGTTAGGTGTTTTGAAACAAGCTTTGGCATGCTAAACAGTGTAGGACTTCAAAATCCAGGCATAGATTATTTTATAGAAAATGAACTTCCATTTATGAAAAAACTAAACACAGTAATCTTGGCAAACCTTGGTGGAGGAAGCATAGAAGAATATGTTTCAGGTGCTAAAAAGCTTGATAACTGCGACGTAGATATTATAGAGCTTAATATATCCTGCCCAAATGTTAAAGAGGGGGGAATGAATTTTGGAATTAAATCTAAAGTTGCTAAAGAGGTTGTAAAGTCGGTAAGAGAAGTAACTAATAAGCCCTTGGTTGTTAAACTCTCACCAAATGCTGAAGATATAGTTGAAATGGCAATGGAATGCGTCGATGCTGGAGCTGATGGATTGTCCCTTGTAAATACATTTAAAGGCATGGCGGTTGACATAAAAAAAAGAAAACCTGTATTCAATAACATATTTGCAGGACTTTCAGGACCTTGTATAAAACCTATAGCTCTTAGAATGGTTTATGAGGTTTCGAGGGCAGTTAATGTTCCAATTATAGGGCTTGGTGGTATAACAAATTATAAGGATGCGATCGAATTTATAATGGCAGGAGCAAGCCTTGTTCAGGTTGGAACAGCCAATTTCATAAATCCTCTTGCCTGCAAGGAGATTATAGTGGGGATGGAGGAATTTTTAAGAGAGCAGAAGATAGATTCAATAAACGATATCATAGGAATTATTTAAAGGGAGGCAATATTATGGATATATTAAACATACTTATCGAAACAGGTGCAGTTTTGGATGGACATTTCTTATTATCATCAGGAAGACACAGCAACAGATATATACAGTGTGCAAGGCTTTTGATGCACCCTGACAAGGCAGAGATTGTTCTAAAAGAAGTCGTAGAAAAATTAAAGGATGTTGAGTTTGATGTAGTTGTTGGCCCTGCAATGGGTGGAATAATAGTTGCCTATGAAATCGCAAGGCAGATGGGAAAAGTGGCAATGTTTACTGAAAGGGAAAACGATGTGTTTACATTAAGACGTGGATTTGAAATAAAAAAAGGGCAAAGGGTTCTAATAACCGAGGATGTTGTAACAACAGGAAAATCTTCAATGGAGACAATAGAGGTTATAAAATCCCTTGGTGGCGAGGTAGTAGGAATAGCCTGCATAGTTGACAGAAGCAGCGAGAAAATAGATTATCCGATATATAGTTCAATAAAGCTAAACATAGAAACATTCGATAAGGATGATTGTCCAATGTGTAAACAAAGCATCCCCTATGCAAAACCAGGAAGTAGGAAAAACATCTGATGTAAAGCACCCAAAACTAAATAATAGAGTTTATGTTTATGCTTTAGACTTTTTGTCAAATAGTATTGAACATTTGTTTGCAATATGTAACAATAAAATTGTTGATATTTTTGGTTGGGGGTGACTTGATGATTAAACAATTTGCAAAATATTATAAACCACACATTGGGCTTTTTATTCTTGATATGGTATGTGCAATTTTAATTTCGGCAACAGACCTTGTTTATCCAATGATAACAAGAAGGCTTATCAATAATATTATTCCCAGCAAGAATTTAGCCCTGATTATTAATATTGGAATTATATTATTTATTCTCTATATAATAAGGATGATACTCGAATATATAGTAGGATATTACGGACACGTTTTAGGCGTAAGGATGGAGTATGATATGAGAAAAGAAATGTTTTCTCATATGCAAACTCTTCCTGTGAGTTATTTTGACAATACTAAAACCGGGCATATAATGTCGAGGATGGTTAATGATTTAAACGAAATTGCAGAACTTGCACATCATGGGCCTGAGGATATTTTTATTTCAACTCTTATGATTATAGGTGCATTTTTTCTTCTTCTCAATATAAACGTCAAACTTACGTTAATAGTATTTACTATAATACCATTTATGGTTTATTTTACTGTAATATATAATTCTAAGATGAGAAGGAATTTTAGAAAGATTAGAGAAAGTCTTGCTGATGTAAACAGTAAACTTGAAGATTCAATATCTGGCATCAGAGTTGTAAAGTCCTTTACCAATGAAGAATATGAAATAGATAAGTTTGATGAAGGAAACAATATGTTTAAACACTTGAGGACAAAGTCTGTAAAGTACATTGGAATACTTCATGGAGGGATAAACTTTTTCTCAAATATTTCTACCCTTTCAGCTCTTATTGCTGGTGGATATTTTGTAGCAAGGGGAGAAATTCAAGTTGGTGATTTAGTAGCATATCTTATATACATAAGCCAGTTTTTACAGCCTGTAAAAAGGCTCGCAGCCTTTGTTGAACAATATCAAAGGGGAATGGCGGGTTTTAAAAGGTTTGTTGAGGTAATGAATATTAAGCCGGATATTTATGATAAAGAAGATGCAAAGGATATTGAATATGTAAAGGGAAGTGTAGAGTTCAGAAATGTAACATTCAGTTATGATGATAAAAATACAGTTTTAGAAAATATAAACTTAAAGGTTGAGGCGGGAGAGAGCGTTGCAATTGTAGGGCCTTCAGGTGTTGGAAAAACAACACTTTGTAATCTTATTCCAAGATTTTATGAGGTTGATAGTGGGAATATATATGTAGATGGGATAGATATAAAGGATATAACACTTAAATCTCTTAGAAAAAACATTGGAATAGTTCAGCAGGATGTTTTCCTCTTTGCAGGAACAATAAGGGAAAATATAGCCTATGGAAGGCTTGATGCAAGGGAAGATGAGATAGTAAAGGCTGCAAAGGCGGCTAATGCCCATGATTTTATAATGGAGTTTGAGGATGGGTATGATACATATATAGGAGAGAGGGGAGTAAAACTCTCTGGAGGACAAAAACAGAGAATTTCTATTGCGAGAATGTTCCTTAAAAATCCTCCAATTCTCATATTGGATGAGGCTACATCATCTTTAGATAACCAGAGCGAGGCAGTTATTCAAAAATCAATTGAGGAGCTTTCAAAAGATAGAACAACATTTATAATCGCCCATAGACTTGCAACTGTAAAGTCGGCAAAAAGAATAATAGTTTTAACTGAAAATGGAATTGAAGAAGAAGGAACCCATAGAGAGCTTCTCGAGAGAAAGGGAATTTACTATGAACTTTATAAGACGCAGTTTGAGTAAATATTTATGGTAATATTTCAAAGCAAAGGTGTATAATATTATTAAAATGAATTTAGGGGGAATTATTGTGGAAAAGAAATTGTTCCGTTCCAAAACCGATAGAATGGTAGCAGGAGTTTGTGCAGGAATTGCAAAATATTTTGATATCGACCCCACAATAATAAGGCTAATGTGGGTATTCATAGTTATGTTTGGTGGTGCTGGAATACTTGCGTATATTATTTGCTGGATTGTTATTCCAGAGGAGAAAGAATAAATGGGGGGATTAAGTTGAAAACACTAATTAAAGGGGGATTTATTTACCCAGTAGTTGGACAACCCTTTAAGGGGGATGTTTTAATTGAGGATGGCAAAATAAAAAAGATTGCAGAAACAATTGATGAAGATTGCGAAATTTACGTTGCGGAAGATAAGTTCGTATTTCCTGGATTTATCGATGCCCACAGCCATTTAGGATTGTTTGAAGAGGGAGTTGGCTCTGTTTATCAGGATGGAAATGAAGCAACAGACCCAATTACAGCACATGTAAGGGCAATTGATGCGTTTAACCCTGATGATAGTGCAATTGAGAGAGCCCTATCTGGAGGAGTTACAACAGTTATGATTTTGCCAGGAAGTGCAAATCCGATAGGCGGACAAGGGGCAATTCTAAAATTAAAAAGTAAGATAGTAGATGAGATGATTATTAAGGAGCCTGCAGGGCTTAAAATGGCCTTTGGAGAAAATCCAAAGAGAGTTTACAGCGGTAAAAATCAAACTCCATCAACAAGGCTTGGGACATCAGCTGTAATCAGAGGATATTTTATGAAGGTTCAGGATTATATGAAGAAGAAGGAAAATGCTGCAAAGGAAGGCAAGGAGTTTACCGAAAGGGATATAAAGCTTGAAATAGGAGAAAAGGTTTTAAAAAAAGAAATCCCTGCAAGAATTCACTGCCATAGAAAAGACGACATTTTAACTGCGATTAGGATTGCTGAGGAATTTAATATAGAGATTGTTTTAGAGCATGGAACCGAAAGCTACAAAATAGTTGATTATATAAAAGAAAAGAATATTCCTGTTGTAGTTGGACCTTTGTTTGGGTTTAATACAAAGCTGGAGCTCAAGGATAAAACCTATGAGGCAATAAAGATATTAAATGAAAAGGGAGTATTAACTTCGATAATGTGCGACCATCCAGTAATACACCTTGAACACGCTAATGTTCATGCAGGAGTAGCACTAAGATATGGTGCAAAGGAAGAGGATTTAATAAGGATGCTCACCATAAATGCAGCAAAGATTCTTGGACTGGATGATAAAATAGGAAGCATAGAGGAAGGAAAGGATGCAGATGTTGTTATATGGAGCCATCATCCATTTGATTTAAGAGCTAAGGCTGAAGGGGTATTTATTGAGGGTGTTAGAATTATATAAATGGGCATCTTTAGGCTGATTAGAATATGTAAATTTAAAGTGATAGTTTAGGTTGAGTCCCAATAAAGATTTATGTGGATTTCCAAAAATCTTTATTGGGACTTCTTTTGTTAAACTCTATGTTTTGTAGCAGAATATACTGAAAGCAACTTGGTTTTAATCATGAAAGGGTGCTGTGAACTTCTTTTAGGAGTTTTCTTATTGGCAATTTTTGCGGACAAACCGATTCACATTTTCCACACTCCACACATTTGTCTGCCCTATTCTTTTCTGACAAGATGTTTTTGTAAGCATGTTTACTTCCTTCAAGATCCTCATAAGTGAAAACATTGTTATATATAGCAAAATTTCTTGGTATATCTACTTCAGCAGGGCATGGCATACAATATCTGCAATTTGTACAATTAATTTGGTTTAATGATTTATAGGTCGATTTAACTTTATTAATAAGGTCAAGTTCTTCAATAGAAAGGGTATTTGGACGGGCATCCTCAACAATTTTAATATTTTCTTCAACTTGTTCAAGAGTATTCATTCCACTTAAAAGCAGAGAAACCTCCTCATGATTTAATACATATCTTAGAGCCCATTCAGCAGGAGTTCTTTTGACTTTATAAGAATCCCATAATTTTTCAACTTTTTCTGGTGGCTTTTTCGAAAGTTTTCCACCTTTTAAAGGTTCCATAATAATAACAGAAATTCCTTTTGAAGCTGCGTATTTTAATCCTTTAAGACCCGCCTGTTCGTCTTCATCTAAATAATTAAATTGGATTTGGCAAAAGTCCCAATCGAAACTATCGATTATTTTTTTAAATACATCTAATTCATCATGAAATGAGAAGCCTATTTTTCTTATTTTACCTTCTTTCTTAACTCTTGTAAGAAAATCTAACACTCCAAGATTATAAACCTTTTCCCATGAATTTTTGTTAAGTGCATGCAAAAGGTAGCAATCAATGTAATCTGTTTCAAGATTACGAAGCTGCTCGTTAAGAAATTTATCAAAATCTTCCTTTTGATTAACCAGCCACACAGGCATTTTTGTAGCAAGATATACTTTTTCTCTATATCCATCCTTTAAAACCTTAGCTGTAAATCTTTCACTATTACCCTTATGATATGGGTATGCAGTATCAATATAATTTACGCCGTTATCTATTGCATACCTAACCATTCTGATTGCCTTTTCATCATCAATATTTGCTTCATCATCAATAAAAGGCAGTCTCATCATTCCAAATCCCAATACAGAAACATTCATATCTTTTGCAAATCTTCTATACTGCATATTAATCCCCCTTAAAATTCATATGACTTACAAATAATGCTAATTCAATTGTTTTTGCAGTATTTTGTCTTCCTGAAGATTCAAAATACACAATACCACCCCCTTGTAGTTATTATAATATATTATGGTAAAAATTGAAAATTGAATTTGGTTGTTTTAGATTTTAAAATGGTGTTATAATGATTAGTGGATGGATTTGAAAAGTAAAATAATAGGGGGTTGCTATGAAACTTTTACTACTTTGTTTGGCAGGTTTTATATCCGCTTTTGTTGATTCTATTGCGGGTGGAGGGGGACTTATTTCAGTTCCAGCGTTTATGCTATATGGACTTCCGCCCCATATAGTTCTTGGGACGAATAAATTTGCAGCAACGACAGCTTCGCTAACAAGTTCAATAAAATACATAACATCAGGGACGACAAATAAAAAACTATTAAAATTTTTAGGGCCTATGTCTTTTTTAGGGGCGGTAATTGGCGTTAATATTGTATTGAAGATAAATCAAAAGTATCTCTACGGGATGGTTCTTGTTTTAATATTGGCTGTAGGAGTTTATACTTTATTCTCAAAAACAATAGGGACAGAAGATAAGTTTGAAGGACTTAATAGGAAGAACATAATTATGGGAATGTTATTTGCATTTCTTATAGGTGGATATGATGGCTTCTTCGGACCTGGGACAGGCTCCTTCTTGATATTTGGACTTATAAATATATATGGGTTCAACTTTCTGAATGCAGGAGGTAACGCAAGATTCTTAAATTTTCTTAGCAATATAGCTTCATTATTAGTCTTTGCATACAAAGGAATGGTCGATTATAAAACGGCAGTTCCTGTTGCAATATTTATGATAATAGGAGCAAGACTTGGAACAAAGGCTGCGCTTTATAATGGTTCAAAGTTTATAAAACCAATTTTTGTTACGATGTCGCTACTCGTTGCAACAAGAATGCTATATAATTTGTTTCAATAAAAAAGAAAAACTTAAACTTAAGTGCCAGGCACTTAAGTTTAAGTTCTTTAATCTCCAAATGAAATACCAACGCTCTTTGCAACTTGAACAAGGTCGCTGTTTGGGTCAACGTATTTTTCGTGACCAATAACATCTTCAAGAGGCAGATATGATATGTCGTCACCTTTTAGGCATACCATATTGCCAAACTTTCCTTCTGCAATCAAATCCACTGCCTTAACTCCATATCTTGTTGAAAGTATTCTATCATAAGTTGATGGTGAACCACCTCTTTGAACGTGTCCAAGTATTGTAGCTCTTATTTCATGGGTCTTTATTCTTTGTTCAAGCTCATTTGCAAGCTTATGGGCAATACCACCAAGTCTTATTGGGTCTGGGCTGTCCTTAACAATTTTGCTTACGACAACTTCGCCACCCTTTGGCTTTGCACCTTCAGCAACTACAATGATGCTAAATAGCCTTCCAAGCTTTCTTCTTTCTTCAATCTTCTCTACAATTTTATCATAATCAAAAGGTATTTCAGGTATTAAAATAACATCGGCAGAGCCTGCAATACCTGAATGAAGAGCAATCCAACCTGCGTTTCTTCCCATAACCTCAAGTATCATAATTCTGTGGTGTGATTCTGCTGTTGTATGCAATCTATCAAGAGCTTCTGTAACTACTTCTATCGCAGTATTGAAACCAAAAGTATAATCAGTTCCTCCAAGGTCATTATCTATAGTCTTTGGAACACCAATTACCTTAACTCCTTTTCTTGAGAAGTCTCTTGCACTGGTTAAAGTTCCATCCCCACCTATAACTACGAGTGCGTCAACACCTTCCTTTTTCATATTATCAATAGCCACATCAGAAACATCCTTTTTAACCAATTGACCATTTTCTTCTACCTGGTAATCAAAAAGGTTATCTTTGTTTGAGGTATAAAGTATTGTTCCTCCCTTATGTATAAGACCTGTTACAGTGTCAAGAGTTAAAGGCATAAAGTCGTTTAAGTATAAACCCCTGTATCCATATTTGTATCCTATAACTTCGTATCCATATTTTAATATAGCAGTTCTTGCGACACCCCTTATTACCGCATTTAAACCAGGACAATCTCCACCACCAGTTAAAATACCAATCTTCTTTATTTGTGACATTATTTGCACCCCCGTTAATTAATCTAACTTATATTATATAATGCACAAATAATTTATTAAATATTAATTGTATTCAAAAAAGTTATTTATTTTTAACAAAAAAAGTATTTTTTTGATGGGAAAATATGTTTATTGACATATTTTGCATTGGTGGATAAAATATACAAAAAGGGCAAGTTATTTTAATAACAATTTTTATTTTATTAAAAAATATTTTAAAGGGGGGCCTTGTATGAAGTTGAGGACTAATGGAAAGATAATCAGTCTATTTATTGCTACCATCATCATCTTTGCAGTATCTGTTAACTTTGTAGTTTATTCCAAGTTTAATGACCTATTTACAGACAAGATTTTATCCTCAAATATTGCCCTAAGCATTGAAATACTTAATCAAAAGTATCCAGGCGATTGGACATTTGATGGAGATAAGCTCTACAAGGGGCAGACGTTAATAAATGAAAATAACTTAATTGTAGATGAGATCAGGGAAAAAACTAAAAATCATGTCAGTATATTCTTGAATGATACAAGAATTGCTACAACTGTTACAAAGGATGGAAAAAGGTTAATTGGGACAAAGGCTAATGAAAATGTCACTAAAACAGTAATAACTGATGGAAATGAATACAAAGGGCCGGCTGAAGTTATGGGGGTAAAATATCAGACAATCTACTTGCCAATTAAAAATGCAGCTGGCAATAATATAGGTATGTTTGTAGTTGGCGTTGAAAAAAGTGTAATCGATAAAGATATTAATGGCGTTATGAAGGCAATTATATTAATGACTATAGGCATTTTGTTGATTGCGGGATTGATTCTATTTTTCTTTACAAGGTTATTTGTTATAAAACCTTTGATGATTTCTAAATCAAAGTTGGAAAATATAGCAAAAGGGGAATTGAATTTCGAGATTGATCAAAAACTTTTGTCAAAGGGCGATGAAATAGGAGACATAATTAGAGCTACTAAGACGGTTAAAGATGCTCTAACTAATATGATAAATAAAGTTAAAACAAATTCTGATTTGCTTGATAAATTTGCTGAAGAACTTGCGGCAAATTCAGAGCAAATGGCTGCATCTTCAGAGCAAGTAGCAGCGACTACTCAGGAGGTTGCATCTGGCGCATCAAACCAAGCAAATGAGATAAGTGAAGTATTAAAATTGATTGAAGACCTGACTAAAAATATTGAAAACATATATGAACAGGTGAGCAATGTAAGAAATAGCACGGATTCAACAATTAGCAAGACACAAGAAGGCAAAAAAGAACTTGAAAATCTTGTGAACTCAATTGCTGATATTAAAAATGCATTTAAAATAGTAGTTGAAAAGGTTGAATCACTCTCAGAAACAGTAAGTAAAATTAGAAACATAACTGATATCATAAAAGGTATATCAGAACAGACGAACTTGCTTGCCTTGAATGCTGCAATAGAGGCCGCCAGAGCTGGTGAAAGTGGAAGAGGATTTGCAGTAGTTGCTGATGAAGTTAGAAAACTCGCAGAAGAATCGAAAAATTCATCAGATGAAATAAAAGCATTAATTGATTTAATAAATAACGAAACAAAGGAAGTAATAGGAACAGCAAAAGAAGTAGATGGGTTTGTTGAAAAACAGGTTGAATTTGTAGAGAAAACAACTAATGCCTTTGAGGACATTCTTGCGTCAGTTGAAAATATAGCACCTATGATAGAAAAAACTTATGAGTCAATTGAAAATACAACCAATGCCAAAGATATAGTTCTTGAAAAAGTTGAAACCGTGAGTGCTGTTGTGGAAGAAACATCGGCATCGACGGAAGAAATAGCTGCCTCAATTGAAGAAGTATCATCTGCTGCACAGGGAGTATCAGCTTCCTCAAAAAAATTGCTTGATATAACTGAAGAACTTGGGGAAGCGATTGGGGTATTCAAACTATAATAAATATGCATAAAATGTCGAATAAATATTATTGAATTTATAAACAAAATTGTTATAATATAGGTAAGATTAATATACAACATAGGCTTCCCCTAAAAAAAAAGAGGTGGAACGCCATGACGATTCTGCGCGAAAAAATAGAGAACCTTAGAAAAATAATGGACAAAAAACTTGAAGAAAAAAATTTTTTAGTAGATGATGAAGTGGTGAGGATTAGCCAAAAGTTAGACAAGCTTATTGTGTTATATGAATTATTGCTAAAGGGCAAGAGGGGGTAACCCCTCTTGTTTGTGTATAAATATAAAAAATGTAATAATTAGAAAATAATACGATTGACAAATGCTTATAAATATTTATAATTAAATGTGTGAAGTGTGCACCCGTAGCTCAGCAGGATAGAGCAACGGTTTCCTAAACCGTGTGCCGGAGGTTCGAATCCTCTCGGGTGCACCAATGAATTTAGAATCTAAGTCAGTGTTTTTGCACTGACTTTTTTAATATCTTTAAGTTAGGCTAAGGGATGGAAACATCCCTTGATTATATTTTGGAGGATATTATGAGTCATGAGTATTTTATGAAGATTGCTATAGAAGAAGCAAAAAAGTCATTTTTACTTGACGAAGTTCCAGTCGGTGCAGTTATTGTTAAGGATAATAAAATAATAGCAAAGGGACATAACGCAAGAGAGACATTAAAAAATGCTTTGGCACATGCTGAAATCATAGCAATTGACGAGGCTTGTAGAAGTCTTGGCGGTTGGCGCCTTTTAGACTGCACCATGTATGTGACATTAGAACCTTGCCCAATGTGTGCAGGGGCCCTTGTAAATGCACGAATCAAAACATTAGTTTTTGGGGCAAAAGACTATAGAAGCGGTGCTTGTGGAAGTATTTATAATATAGCAAATGATGAGAGACTAAATCATAGAATTGAAGTTATAGGTGGTATTTTGGAAGATGAGTGTAGAGTTCTGATGCAGTATTTTTTTAGAAGAAAAAGAACGTAGATTTACTCAATTGCAATTCAAGAAAAATTATGATATACTTATTAGCGATAAATGAATACATGGAGAGATGGTCGAGAGGTCTAAGGCACTTGACTCGAAATCAAGCGTGGGGCTTAGCTCCACCGTGGGTTCGAATCCCACTCTCTCCGCCAAAATAAATCCAGCTGAGGCTGGATATTTTTATTTAAAAAGGGTGCTAAAGGGTTAAGTGCCTTTAACACCTGTAAGACTTTTAAATGTTAATATATTAAAAATCATGAGGCAGGAACTTTACTTTTTTCTTTTTGCAAGGGATAGAATTGCACCTAGAGCTATTGATAGGAATGATGCCATTAATACTCTATATTCTGAAGGTAATAAAAATGTTACAGTATGGGCTGGAATCCAGAAGGATGGGATTGTTTTCATCACAACAAATCCTATGAATCCATTCCAGTCTATTTTATTTACTACGTCATTTATTCTTACTTTAAATATTTTTTTAAAAGTTCCTTGACCTAAATCTATATAGGTGTCAGTTATCCTATGAAGCGCCATAAACGTAGGAGCAAATATCAAATTCATTAATGAGCTTGTAAAGAATGCAAAAAAGAATTTTGAATCTCCTCCAGGTAAAAGACCTTTTTTCATGGTGGCAGTTACTCCCGACGCAAAAAGGTCAAAAACAAGAGCAAAAACCATACCTAAAAAGCCCCAAATAATAAACCTGTAAAGCAAGCCATAGGGCTTTTTGTAATCTCCATTTGCAATTCTAATTGCGAGAAGTTCACCCATTGTGGCTAATATTGAAACTTTAATAAAACCCATTATATATGGATGATTTTTAGTTGCTGTAACGAAGGCAATATGGGTTGTTGGATGGATTAAAAAAACTATTATAAGTGCTAATGTTAATAACCAGAGTAAATCTTTTTTTCTCATAATAATCCCCCTAAAAATAGTTGATTTACGACAAATTCTCTTATATTATATCATATATATAGTAATAATTTAATTAATATTTTGAATATTAGGGGGCCAATTTCTTATGAATGAATCAAGAAAAAGGCATATACTTGTTTTGGATGATTCAGGGTTGATTCAAATATCGGTAAAGGAAGCTCTGGAGGCGGAAGGTTTTTCGGTAGATACAGTTTCAACGGCAGAAGAGGCGTTGAATATGATTAAACAGAGGGCGACAGCTTATGACTTAATAATTTCTGACATACATCTTCCTTATAAAGATGGTATTTCGTTTGTTGAGATACTCAAAAAAAGCGGAAGTTATCCAAATTACAAAGAAATACCTGTAATGATGTTGACATCTGATATTTCAATCAGAACTGTGAAAAAGGCAATTGAAAAGGGTGCAAATGATTATTTGAGTAAGCCCTTCACAACTAATGACCTTGTAAACAGAGTTAAAAGGCTTATCAGCGATAAAGAGGAAAATCAATTCATTAAATTAATGGAAATATTGAGAGAAGAAATTGAAAGGGCAAAACGTGGCGATTATGAGATTACTTTGATAGTTGGAAGTAAGGAGAGCGAATCAGGCCCAAGAGCTCATGAAATAATTTCAGAAATAAGAAGGTATCTAAGAAAAGTAGATACAGCGTTAGACCTTGGCAAATCGAATATAGCTCTTGTTCTTCCTTTTACTAAAAAGGAAGGTGCAGAAGTTGTTTTAGAAAAGATTAGAAAAGGCGTTATTGGAAAATGGTATTTTGGGATTGCTAATTTTCCAGGAGATTGCAAGGATGAAAAAGAGCTATATAATACTGCAAGAGAGAGTATAGTTAAGGAAATAAATGCAGAGCAGTCGGAAGAAGCAGTGAAGGAAGAAGTAAAAGAAGAAGGTAATGAAGAAAAAAACGGTTAACCAAATAAAATTAGCAGAAAATACTTGTTGAATAAAACAGGATATTATAGTATAATTTATTAGTGCCATATGGAGAGATGTCCGAGAGGCCGAAGGAGCACGACTGGAAATCGTGTGAACCCAAAAGGTTCCGCGGGTTCAAATCCCGCTCTCTCCGCCATGGCCGTGCTAGATGGGGAGGTAGCGGTGCCCTGTAACCTGCAATCCGCTGTAGCAGGGTTGAATTCCTTGCTGAGGTACCTGCCTGTGGGGCCTGCCCCTGGCAAGTGGTGTTGATAATTGGGTCCTGTGCAACAGAAAGCTGTGAACCCCGCCAGGTCCGGAAGGAAGCAACGGTAAGCGGTAAATTCTGTGTGCCATAGGGGTGCCTGATTGGAGCTAACTACCTGGGTAACGCCTGTAGGTTTATATCGAAGCAAGGTGCGCGGCCTTTATGATCTGGAAATCCAGGTCTTTTTTTATATTCGACAACAAGCTGGTGCTAAAAACACCAGCTTAGTTTTTAAAGGGGCTGATTATATGAAAATTGCTCTATATAGGGAATGGAGGCCCAGAAATTTTGACGAGGTTGTGGGCCAGGAAGCCATAGTTAAAACTTTGAAAAATCAGATAAATACTAATAGAATATCTCATGCATATCTTTTTTCTGGAACAAGAGGGACGGGAAAAACGTCAACTGCAAGAATTTTTGCAAAGGCTATAAATTGTCTTAATCCTCAGGATGCAAACCCTTGCAATGAATGTGAAATTTGCAAAGAGATTAATAAAGGGACATTTCTTGACTTTGTTGAACTTGACGCTGCTTCTAATAATAGAGTTGAAAATGCAAGAGATTTGATTGATACAGTTTCAATTCCTCCGACAAGAGCAAAATACAAGGTTTATCTTATAGACGAAGTTCATATGCTCTCAAACCACGCATTTAATGCACTTTTGAAAACACTCGAGGAACCTCCAGAATACGCTATATTTATTTTGGCAACTACAGACCCTCAAAAGGTTCCATTGACCATTCTGTCAAGATGTCAGAGGTTTAATTTCAAAAGGATAAAAAAGCAGGAAATTAAGAACAGGCTGCAGTTAATTTTAAATGAATTAAATGTTGAATGTGATGATAATACATTAGACCTCATAGCTGCAAATTCCGATGGCGCTCTAAGGGATGCTCTGTCGCTTCTTGACCAGCTGGTTTCCATGATGAATGGAAGATTGAATTATGACGACGTTTTATCTTTACTTGGATTTGCATCAAAGGAAAAAATTTTTAAATTAATCGATTTAATAGTTGAAAAGGATGTTCAGTCATCGATTAAACTTATTGATGATATTATACTCGAAGGCAAAGACGTTATTAATTTTATAGGCGAAATGATTGAACATTTGAGAAATCTATTGATGGTTAAGGTATCTAAAAACCCGCTGGAGATTATCGATGCCTCAAATGATTATATAAACAGATTAAAGCTTCAGGCTGGAAAACTTAGAAGCGAAGAGATTATGAGGGGAATTAATATTTTCGTTGAGGCAGAAAACGATGCTAAAACATATATGCAGCCAAGGATTGCAATTGAGATGGCTATTATTAAATTTTGCAGAATTGAATACGATGTTTCCCTTGAGGTTATATTAAATAGAGTAAATAAATTAGAGGAAATGATTAAATCAGGAAGGATAAATGTCGAAAAGGTTGAAGCTTTAGAAAAGAAAACTAAGCCTTCAGCACCTGAAAAAGTTTTGGAAGCTGAAGACAAGGTTATAGAAAAGCCTATAGTTGAAGAGGCAGCTGTAACTTCAGTAACTATATCCTTAGATGAAGCGCGCATTGCTTGGCAGGATGTTTTAAATTATTTAAAGATGAACAAGAAGATGAGCCTTGCTTCTCTTTTAAATTTAGGGGATGTTACGGATGTTAAGTCCGGTGAAGTTGTAATAACGTTTGAAAATAAATATTCATTTTCAAAGAAAAAGATTGAAGAAGGGGATAATAAAAAGCATATAGTTGAGGCTTTTTCAAAGGTTCTAAAAAAACCTGTCAGGGTTAGATTGAATGTTTTAGAGGAAAAGAATGAACTTGATGAAGGTATTAAAAGGGCCAAGGAGTTATTTGGTGAAGACTTAGTAGAAGTTTTAGAGTAGCTAAGTTGCAGTAAACTCAAAAGCATGATATAATCTTTAAAGGCAAATTCAGAAATTTTGCATATTATAAACTATATGGTGTTGAGGAGGTAACGGTATGTTTAAAGGTGGAATGCCACCAATGGGGGGCGGATTTAACAATTTATTAAAGCAGGTTCAAAAAGTTCAAAAGCAAATAGAAGAAGTTAAGGAAGAACTTGATAATAGAGAATTTGAAGCATCAGCAGGCGGCGGTGCAATTGTTGCTAAGGTTAATGGAAAGAAGCAACTTCTTGATATTCAAATCAAGCCAGAAGTTGTTGATGCAGACGATGTTGAGATGCTTCAGGATTTAATTATAGCTGCAGTTAATGAAGCTATTAATAAAGCAGAGGAGACTGTTACAAGCGAAATGGCAAAGATTACTGGTGGATTGCAGATGCCAGGCCTATTCTAATGTGGGGTGATTTTTTTGAATTTTTATCCCGCACCTTTACTAAAATTAATAGATGAATTTAATAAGTTTCCAGGGATAGGTCCGAAGACTGCACAGAGACTTGCCTTTTTTGTCCTTAGTATGGACGAAAAGGAAGTTGAGACATTGTCATCAGCAATAGTAAATGCTAAAAAAAGCATTAGATATTGCTCTGTTTGCGGCAATTTAACCGATAATGACCCTTGTATTATTTGTAGAAATCAAAACAGAGAAAGCAGCGTAATCTGTGTCGTTGAAGAAACTAAAGATGTTTTGGCAATGGAAAAGACAAGGGAGTTTAATGGGCTATATCATGTGCTTCATGGGCATATATCGCCTCTTGGAGGCGTGGGCCCTGATGATATAAGGATTAAAGAGTTATTGTCAAGAATTAATCCTGACATTAAAGAAGTTATTCTTGCTACAAACCCTAATGTTGAAGGCGAAGCTACTGCTATGTATATTGCAAGGCTTCTAAAACCATTGGGAGTTAAGGTTACAAGAATAGCCCACGGCATTCCTGTAGGCGGAGATTTGGAATATGCAGATGAAGTGACATTGACAAAGGCATTAGAAGGAAGAAGAGAGATTTAAGGAAGAGCTATTTTAGTGTATTACTCAAATAAACTCCTTCAATTCCAGTTAAACTTCTTCAAAAGAAAATAAACTTGTTCAAAAAGGAAGAGCATTTTTTAGCTTCTTCCTTTTTACTTTTATTTTTAAAATTTTGATAGGATATAGGGGTATTTATTAGGATATTAATAGGAGATTTAGGGTATAGGGAAATTAGGGGAAAGGAAATAGGGAATGTAATTGGGAAATTTAAAGGGGAAATTTATAGGAAAATAATTGATAATATTAGGATTTTAAAGGGTTTTAGGGTGAGAGGAATAAGGTTTTTAGAGGATAGGAATAAGGGGGATTTTATTGGGAATTAATTGAGAAAAAAATTGAGATTTAAAATTAGCAAGGATACCCCCTTTTTTACCTAAACCCTATCTCCTAATCTCCTATAAAACTCTATCTCCTATCCCCCTAATTTTGAACAACTTTATTTTACGATTCGACAAGGAAAAATGGAAAAAAGAGGATAAAAATTGGAAATTGAATTGAGGATTTTGAAGGAGTTTATCAGGAGGAAACACATGACAAAAAGGCCAATTATGGGTTGGTATTTAAAAATTTATTTAATTATAAACCTCTTTTTATAAATCTGCACCTTGTTTTTGAAGAAAACCTTAGGAGATCTAGGATAACTAAGGTTTTTTCTAATAGCTTTTTTATCGCCGATACATAAAATTAATCTCTAATATTTATTTTTACATTAGAATCAGGCGTGTTTCGAATTTACTATATCAACCAATTTTTCTACCGGATCATATGCAACAATGGAGAATTTGATTCCTTTTCTTCTAGCCAAATCAATCCACTCTTTTTAGAAGAAATCATGCCTCAGAAGAGAATTTAGCATTAGAGATTTTTTAGTAACGTCTAAGTTTATGCTCCATGCTCGTTAAATAAAGAGATGAAATTTTTCTTTAATTGAATAGGAACATCTTTGATTTTTTATAACCTATAATGTTTCAAATTTATAAAAAGTAAAATAATAACAGAAACAATAATTAAGAATATCAATAAATACATATTGACATAAAACACATATTGATGTATAATAAAATAAACTAATAAGTAGGAGGGATTTGTATGACATTGAGAATAAGATCTAATGTAAAAACATTATTACCTGCAACAATTAAAAAGACATTTGTTATTTCTGGAATTTTAGACAGGGCATTAAAATTACAAGCTGTAATGGAAAATAAAACAGCAAGTCAAATAGTAGAAGAAGCTCTTGAAAATTATATAAAAAAGGAATACATCGACAAAGTAAGATGTCAGATTCCTTCAATTCTTTTAAATGACGAAAATGAAGACCCTATAAAATAATTAGGAGGGGTTGGGGTTGCCTAAAAATAAGACACTTGAAATCCAGGAGTTTTTAATAGAACTTGGAGAAAAATTAGGATTAGTAGCAAAAAAAGAAGTATGTTTAATTAAGAGTAGCTTTTATTCACCTATTTTTGATGTTGTTTGGTTCCTTGACTTAAGTAAATATTATGATTTCTCTTCGATAACTGACATCATTAAAAACAATTTGTATTTTGACTATTTGCACCTTCTACCAATAGCTGTTTTTGAAATAGAGGGTTCTAGTTCAAGTAGTAAAAATCAAATTGGCAATATGGCAAACTTAATTCTTAGTAATTCTTTTTTAAAATTTATTGTAGTAAATAATGAAGAAGCGATACCTGAAAAAGATACATATAGAAGGGCGATAAAAATAAAAAGATATTTTGAAGATTTTTCAGGGGATAGTAATGTAATATTATTGGATTGGAGTCAATTAAAGCGAAGTGATAAACATTTAGATTCAAATAAATTAATGATTAATTACAATAGAATTACTGATGATAATTATATAAGGAAAGGATCTGGAGGAGAAACGGCATCAATAGATATAGGTTACAAAATACTTAAATTACTTTATAAAACCGGTTTAGAAATAAAACAGGATTATACTCCTACAAGATGTATAATAAAAGATTGCTTAGATAGTTACTTTGGCAATAAATATAATTGTGATGATATGGAATTTAACTTTTATCTAAAAAAAGTTGGGATTAAAGATCCTAAAGAAAAAGTATTATATGAACTAAAGAATATAAAAAACAGAAGGTATTTACCTAAAATTGATATTGTAGCAGGCTTCAATTTGCCGATAAGTGTAATTGAATGGCTGAAAAATATAGCAATAAATTTAGAATATGATATTATTAACAATCCATTATTATTTTATATTAAACAATTTGATGATGAAAATATTTTTGTTCCTTTAATTTCAGTAGAAATAGAGACAAGTGTTAGTAAGCATTTAAATGGAGGGCTATTTAATTTATGGAAAAATTCTTATTTGGGGATTTTAGTATCGACAAGGGAGTCCCAAGCTCATTTAGAATTTTTTAGACTGAATGGTTGCAATAACGTATCTTTTCTAGATTGTGAAAGGGTGTTGGGGTTATGAAAATAGGTTTATTTTTACAAGATACAACTTTAACTAAAAAGAAAAAAGATAAGATTTTTTATGAAACACTTAATTTAGCAAGAGAAAATAATTTAGATCTACTTGTTTTCCCTGAACATTTTTATTGCCCTGAAGATGAAAAATTAGATGAATATGCATTTTTAAGCCATGCCTATGAAGAAAACAGCGAAGAATGTGATCGGGATAAAATAATAGATATATTTAGAAATTATGCAAAAATTGCTAATTGTCCAATTTTAGCGAGTAGGGCAGATAAATATAATTTTATATACGCATTGTATGTTTCACCATTTGAGGAAAATATAAAACTGTATGGTAAACATATAGCAACTAATTATTCAGTGTTTGATTTAGCAGATTATGAAGAATCTGTAGAAGAAATATTTATGCCCATAGATTATAAAGGATATAAAATAGGAGTTACTATTTGTTATGATTCAAATAAGCCACTATTTTCGAGATTTTATAAAGCATATGGAGACATAGATATTTTAATCAATTTAACTGGTGGTCACGTAGATTATAAAAAGTGGAGTATATATCAAAAGGCAAGGGCTTTAGAAAATAAATGTTATAATCTTTGCACAATGGCATATTACGATGAAGAAAAAAGAAACAAATCATATGTTTTTGCTTTTGATGGTTTTGGGAAAAAACTTAGTTATAAAATATTAAACAAAAGAATAAGTAGTGATTATAATAATGATATGCCAAATGGTTTATATATGTTTGAGGTTGACAAGAAATCAAATACATTCGAAAAATTTAAGCTTGATAAAGCAGAAGACGATGAATTTTTAGATTCAAATTCTTCTATAAATAAAAAAATAGATATAAACTTGTCAAAAACAGACATTTTAAAACTACTGAATAATAAAAATAAAATCGATAATTGTTTATACTTAGTAAAAAAAGATAATCATAATTTAATTTTGTTAGACTTAAAAGAACATATGGTAGAAGAACCTATTTTGATAGAAAGTTTAATGTATAGTAAAAAATTAAAGGGTATCTCTAATAAAAAGTATATTATAATAAACAGATGGGATAAATTAGATGAAGATTATTACAAAAAGAAGTTATCTACTATATTAAAAGCAAGAGCAGCAGAAAACTTTTGCATAGTGATATTAATGAGTGATATAAAAGATGAGTGCATACAAGTAGGATTGAATAAAAATATTCAAATAGTAAAATGTGTAGCAGGAAAATATGGATTAGATTTATCCCGATCAACAGGGCCAGAATCTTTTTGGAAGAATGATGTAATAAAAGGAATTAAAAAGTGTTGGCGTGAGAAATATGAATTTCTAATAGACTACTTGAGAGACAATAAAAAACAAACAATTAAGATACGATAACAAATGTTTTATATCATTAACGAAAGGGGATAACATATGAAACAATACCCAAACATGATTATGGAAAATAAAGATTTGGTTGAATTTATTCAAAAACACAGTAATATTAATGGTAAGGAGTATAGAAACGTAATCGAACTGATGCAAATATTTATCAATTTATATAAGACTGTAGATTATACTGTGGTAAAAAGAAACATCAGAAGATTAAGAAAAGAAAGAGGAATTAAAAAAAGTGTTCTAGCAGAAAAAGCAGGATTATCAGAAGGAGTTTATATAAACCTTGAAAACGTATCTTATAAATATAAACCCACACTTCAAATGATAATAAAACTTGCTTATGCATTTGATTGCTCATTATATGATTTTATTATGCCTTTAGAAGATGAAGAAAAAGGAATAAGTTATAAAAGTTTAGGTTGAAATTAAAAAAGTAATTAAAAATAATTGTGTGAAAAAATTCTAAACCTAATTTCTATTGAAAATAATAAGAGATGCCCATTATCAAAAGATAACTTAGGGAAACTTTTAATATATTCACCACTAGTTTTTTCTAAGAAATACAAAAATTTTTGTGCAAACTGATTAAAAACCTCTTTCTTGGTAAGAATCAAAATATAAATCAAGAAGGAGGATTTTTCATGCAAGAGGTCTGTCAACAAGAGATATACACTAATAAATAAAGATTAATCCCATCATTTTTATGAGTGCAATAAATTACAAGAAATGTAATAGTATACTGAATAAATTGATTTGTGATATAATGGATATCAATAAAATAAAAGAGGTGTTTTGTATGAAAATAGGAAGAAATGATTTATGCCCATGTGGAAGTGGCAAGAAGTTTAAAAAATGCTGTATTGATAAAATAGATGTAATACCACAAGTTGTTGACATTACAAATTGGATAAAAAGTTTATGGTCTTATGAAGAAGTAAGCGAGATGAGCAATGAGAAAATTATTAGCACACTAAAAAATATGGGTATTCTGTTTGACAAAGAAGCTTTTTTGGCTGATATAGAGAAGTTTTTGTCAGCAGAAGGGATATCTGAAAATTGGTTTAGAACTTTTAATGTGACTGCTAAAGGAAGAGACGGAGATTTTCCTTTACTTGCAGCTTGGGTTTTATGGGAGAGATTAGCGCCCAAAAATATTTTGTCTATGGAACAAATGTCTGATTTGATTGACAGAGGGTTTGAATATTTAGACGAGGATGAGTCAATTTTAGCTTGTGAAACATGGCTTAAGGTATGGGAAGGTATAAAATACAGGATAAGACCAGAATTTGAAGATCTTGAGTATTTGGACAAAGAATATGGTGGCAGCTTTTTTGTTAGAGATTTTTGCCAAGATTTAGAAGGTGAGTTGTATAATGCAGGTTTAGACGATCCCAAATATTTTGAAAAGAGGATTGAATATTGCCAAGAATTTTTGAGATATTTTCCAAAGGAAGATAAAGATATAATTTTTAATATGAGAAGGGCAATAGCAGAGTCGTATTTTAAACTTAATAAATTAGAAGAAGCAATAAATGAATTCGAAAAAATATTGGACGATTTTCCTAATAATCCATGGAGCTATATAGCTTATGCTGATATGTATTGTTTAGATAAAAGCGATATATATGATATAGATAAAGCGAGAGAAATATACAATAAAGGTCTTGCTGTAGCTAAGACTAGAGAAGATAAGATAATAATAAAAGAAAGATTGAAGGATTTAGGAAGATTGTGATGAATAGTGGATCATACTTAACAGGTGAGTAGGTTCGGTGCAACGCAAAATAAACTATAACTGAAAATCGAAGTAGAATAACTTCAGAAAATTCGATATAATTATCATAAGAGGTGATAATTATGGTGAAAAACATATTATCAAATGATTTTATAAAATTAAGGGTGGATGAGTCTGTAAATGACGCTCTTACAAAAATGGAAGAGAAAAAGAAGAGCGTTGCTGTTGTGGTTGATGGAGATGACAATTTGAAGGGCATAATAGTTAAAGCGGATATTTATAGATTTTTAAAGGAAACAGGGCACTTTGCAGTATATCCTGTTGAAATTGCTATGACAAAAAAAGTAATAACTGCAAAAGAAGAAGATAGTATTGTTGATGTTGCTAAGTTGCTAAGACAAAATAACGTGTCAGCAATTCCAATTGTTAAAGGGAATAAAGTAATCGGATTGATTGCACTGGAAGATATTGTAGATAGATTTATTGAAGAAAATAGTTAGGACGAGTTTTAGCTCGTCCTAATTTTTTACGAAAAGATGTATAAACCCCATTTTATATGGCAATAATCATAGATAAAACAAATGGGGGTGTAAAAATGGAAGTAAAATTAAGCATCTTGGCAAAAACAAAGACAGAGGATGAAATGGCTCAAAACAAAAAGTTGTATATGGAAGAGTTTAAAAATGCAGTTGCTGAGCTTGAAAATATTAGAGATTACATCAACTATGTTGATGACCCAGACCTTATTGAGTTTGCAATTTTTGCTGAAAAGGCTGTAGAAAAGAAGATAGCATATTTGATTAAAAAATTGAGGTAATATAAAAAATCTCTTCCGAATAAATTTATAAGGGGGGATTTATATGGTTCTTGATCAAAACGTAGTTAATTATTTATTGATTGTAGCACTATTACTACTTATTGTAATTTCAATGAAGATGAAAAATTTGATTGTAATTAAGGTGTTAATTAAAACAGCAATTGGCGGACTAATAATATTTGCAATAAATTTGGTGCTGGCTGTATTCAAATTTGCAATACCACTGAATATTATAAACTCGTTTTTCGTAGGCGTTTTAGGCATACCAGGTTTCGGCTTAATACTCATGATAAAATACTTCATTTATCCTTAGAAACTGCGTTAGTTTTAACTAATGCAGCTTTTTTATTTATTGCAATTATTGACTTTAATTACCTGCTTTGTTACAATCTAATTTGTATGCTGTTATAATTTTAACCATCCTTATTTTATCTATCTTTTACAATGTGTTATTAACAAATAATTATTATTGTTTCACGCTTTGGGCAAAGCCTGAAGATAATATAAGTAGTTGAAGGGAGGAAAAAACAAATGGGTAAGCTTGTTGAAATTCGTTGGCACGGTCGTGGTGGACAAGGTGCTAAGACAGCTTCATTATTACTTGCAGAAGTAGCTTTTAATACTGGAAAGTATATTCAAGGTTTCCCAGAATACGGTCCAGAAAGAATGGGTGCACCAATTACTGCTTATAACAGAATTAGTGATGACCCAATATCAATCCACAGCAATATCTACGAACCAGATTATGTAGTTGTTGTTGATGAAACATTAATTAAGTCAGTTCCAGTTACAGCAGGATTAAAGGAAAATGGTGCAGTTATAGTTAATACTGCAAAATCACCAGAAGAAATTAAAAAAGAATTGAATTACAATGGAAAGGTTTATACAATTGACGCAAGAAAGATTTCAGAAGAAACACTTGGGGCTTACTTCCCAAATACTCCAATGCTTGCTGCAGTTGTAAAGATTACAGAAGTTATCCCAGTTGATGTATTCTTAAATGACATCGAAGCTTCATTCAAGCACAAGTTTGCTAATAAGCCACAGGTTGTTCCAAAGAACATGGAGGCTGTTAAGAGAGCACTTGAGGAGGTGAAGGGAAATGAATAATAGAAAAATGAACATAACACCAAACACTACTTGGAGAGAAACTACACCAGGTGGAGTAGTAATAGACGCAGGTAATGCAGAGGATTTTAAAACTGGTGACTGGAGAGCAATGAGACCAGTATGGCATGAAGAAAAATGTAAGCACTGCCTACTTTGCTGGGTAGTATGTCCAGACAACTCAATATTAGTTGAAAACGGAAAGCTTACAGGATTTGACTATGATCACTGCAAGGGATGCGGAGTTTGCACAAAGCAATGTAAGTTCGGCGCACTTGACTTTGTTCCAGAAGAATAATGAGGGGAGGATTAGAATATGGCAAAGAGAGTTAGCTTAAGCGGTAATGAAGCAGTTGCATATGGTATGAAACAAATCAACCCAGATGTTGTTGCTGCGTTCCCTATAACACCATCTACAGAAGTTCCACAATACTTCTCACAGTTCGTTGCTAACGGCGAAGTAGACACAGAATTCGTTCCAGTTGAATCAGAACACAGTGCTATGTCAGCATGTATTGGTGCTGCAGCAGCAGGTGGAAGAGTTATGACAGCTACAGCATCAGCAGGTCTTGCACTTATGTGGGAAATGCTTTATGTTGGAGCTTCAATGAGACTACCAATGGTTCTTGCTGTTACAAACAGAGCACTTTCAGGACCAATAAATATACATAACGACCATTCAGACACAATGGGTGCAAGAGATTCAGGCTGGATTCAGCTTTATGGTGAATCAGCTCAAGAAGCTTATGATAATTTAATGCAGGCAATTAGAATAGGAGAACACAAGGATGTTCAACTCCCAGTTATGGTTTGCTACGATGGATTCATAACAAGCCATGCTGTTGAAAACCTTGAAATGCTTGATGATGAAGATGTTAAGAAGTTTGTAGGAGTAAAGAGAGAAGCACCATTTGCACTTCTTGGACAAGACCCAATATCAATGGGACCACTTGACCTGCCAAACCACTACTTCGAACATAAGAGACTTCAAGCAGAAGCTATGAAAAATGCAAAGAAGGTAATACTTGAAGTTGCTGCAGAATATGAAAAGTTAACTGGAAGAAAGTATAGCTTCTTTGAAGAATATAAGATGGAAGATGCAGAAGCTGCAATAGTTGTAATTAACTCAACTGCGGGAACTGCAAAGTTTGTTGTTGATAATTTAAGAGCACAAGGAAAGAAGGTTGGTCTTATAAAGATAAGAGTCTTCAGACCATTCCCAGCAGAAGAAATAGCAGAAGCTCTAAAGAATGTTAAGGCTGTTGCAGTAATGGATAAGGCCGACAGCTTCTCAGCAGCAGGTGGTCCATTATTTACTGAAATCAGAAGTGCTATGTATGGAAAAGTGGATGGAAAGATTATTACAAACTATATATATGGTCTTGGTGGAAGAGACGTAAGAAGCGAAAATATCGAACAGGTTTACTCAGACTTATTCAAGGCAATTGAAACAGGAAAATATGAAATCTACAACTACTTAGGAGTAAGAGAATAGGAGGTGTAGCTATGCCAAATTTAAAGGAACTTTCTAATAAGAAGGTAAGATTTACTGGTGGACATAGAATGTGCGCGGGTTGCGGTGCACCAATGGTTGTTAACTGGATTTTAAAAGCACTAAAGGATGATGAAAGAGCAGTTATATCAAATGCAACAGGATGTCTTGAAGTTTCATCATGTCTTTATCCATATACAGCATGGAAGGATTCATGGATACACACAGCATTTGAAAATGCTGCAGCTACTGGCAGCGGTGCTGAAGCTGCTTTTAAGGCTATGCAAAGAAAAGGACTTGTTGATGGAAAGTATAAGTTTATAGCCTTCGGTGGAGACGGTGGAACATACGACATCGGTCTTCAATCACTTTCAGGTGCAATGGAAAGAGGTCATGATATGCTTTATGTATGCTACGACAACGGTGCATACATGAACACAGGTATTCAAAGGTCATCAGCAACTCCAATGGGTGCTGATACAACAACTTCACCTGCTGGAAAAGCAAAACCAGGAAAGGAACAATTCAGAAAGGATCTGACTGAAATAATGGTTGCGCATAACCTTCCTTATGTTGCTCAATCTGTTCCTGTTATTCCTGGAACACCTTATATGTTCGACCTTTACAACAAGGCTGAAAAAGCATTTAACACAGTTGGACCAAAATTCATGAACGTATTGACTCCATGTCCAAGAGGATGGAGATGCGATACTGCAACAGAACTTGAACTAATGAAGCTTGCAGTAGATACATGCTTCTGGCCACTTTACGAAGTTGAAAATGGAGTTTACAAGATAAACTACATTCCAAAGGAAAAGAAGCCAATAACTGAATGGCTAAAGCCACAAGGAAGATTTAAGCATCTATTTAAGCCAGAAAATGAACACATAATTCAAAAGATACAAGAAGAAGTAGATAGAAGATGGGAAAAACTTCTGTATCTTGCAGGAGTAAAATAAAAAGCTTCGGGCATTTGCCCGAAGCTTTTGCTTTGTGATAGGGGTAAAGTGTCATTTATGTGTTAGGGGTCATTTGGCATTCTATCTATTATCAATATAACATAAATGATAATGAATGTCAATATCAAAATCATGTTTAATTTTTATTAAAAATTTTCTTAATTTTTTGAAATATAAGCAGGAAAATATTATATCTTATAGAAATATAATTTAATATAAGTAAATAATTTTATGGGGAGGGATTTTATGTCAAGAAATGGTTTACCGGAAGGAGCTTATGGCTTAAAGGAAGGACAGAAGTATATCCCTTACATTCCATCAGATAAGGTAATGCCAGAATTTACGGTGTTATCAATCGTGGTGGGTGTGCTCTTATCAATCGTGTTTGGTGCTGCAAACGCTTATCTTGGACTTAAGGTAGGTATGACTATATCAGCATCAATACCAGCTGCAGTTATTTCAATGGCTATTGTGAGAGTTATTTTAAAGAGAAAGTCAATTCTTGAAAACAACTTAGTTCAAACAATAGCATCAGCTGGTGAATCCCTTGCTGCAGGTGCAATATTTACACTTCCAGCTCTATTCTTATGGGGAGAAAGCCCAGATGCGCTTACTATGGGACTTATTACATTCGTAGGTGGTGCACTTGGAGTTCTTTTCATGATTCCTATTAGAAGATATTTAATAGTTCAAGAGCATGGTGTTTTGCCATATCCAGAAGGAGTTGCTTGTGCAGAAGTTTTAGTTGCTGGTGAAGAAGGCGGAACAGGAGCAAAGTATATATTCATTGGTGGTCTTATAGGACTTGTTTATAAGTTCTTAGGCGATGGAATGAAATTGTTCCCAACAGAAATTGAATGGGAAATCAAAGGTTATGAAGGTGCTGCAATCGGTGGAGACGTTTATCCAGCATTGCTTGGAGTTGGATTTATTATAGGACCAAGAATATCAGCTTATATGCTTGGCGGTGCAATACTTGCATGGCTTGCATTTATCCCGATGATAACATTCTTTGGTCAATATATTGCAGAACCAATATTCCCAGCTCCAGCTCCTATTAAGGAACTTGGATACTGGGGAATTTGGAGCAGATATATAAGATATATCGGTGCCGGTGCTGTTGCAACAGGCGGTATAATAAGCTTAATCAAGGCTCTTCCAACCATAATCAATTCATTCAAAGATGCGATGAAGGGATTTGGAGCTAAGGCTGTTGGTAAGATTGAAAGAACAGACAGCGACCTTGATGTTAAGTGGATTATAGGCGGTGTTTTAGTTCTTGTTGTGTTAATGGCAGTATTACCGCAAATCCCAGTTGGGCCTCTTGGAGCTATATTGATTGCTATATTTGGTTTCTTCTTTGTAACAGTATCATCAAGAATAGTTGGTCTTGTTGGAAGTTCATCAAACCCAGTTTCAGGTATGACAATTGCAACGCTCTTGATTACAACAGTTATATTAAAGGCTGCTGGATATTCGGGACAAAAGGGTATGATTGCAGCGCTTGTAATTGGAGCAGTTATCTGCACATCTGCAGCAATTGCCGGCGATACTTCACAGGACTTAAAGACAGGTTATCTTGTTGGTGCTACTCCATGGAAGCAGCAGCTCGGTGAAATAGTTGGTGTTCTTTCATCAGCAGTTGTAATTGGTTTTATTTTGATAATGTTAAATCAAGCGTATACATTTGGTTCAAAGGAACTTGGTGCTCCACAGGCTACATTGATGAAGCTTGTTATTGAAGGTATAATGAATGGAAACCTTCCATGGAATCTTGTATTCATGGGGGTTGCAACATCAGTTATGCTTGAACTATTTGGAATACCAGCTCTTCCAGTAGCAATAGGTCTATATCTACCAATCCATTTATCAACACCTATAATGGTTGGTGGAATTATAAGAGGAATATTTGACAAGAAGGAAAAGAACGAAAATATTTTAAAGGAAAAGGTTGAAGTTGGAGTTCTTTATTCATCAGGGCTTATTGCAGGCGAAGGATTAATGGGAGTTATCCTTGCTGCGTTCGCTTATGCTAATGTTGATTTAGCTTTAAAGGAAATGCCTCTTGGACAATGGGGTGCTCTGATTATGTTCTTGCTGGTTGCTGCATCACTTTGGTTCTATGTTGATAATGTAGGAAAGAATGCAGTTCCAAAAAATAAAACAGTAAGCAAGTAATTTTAGGCGGCATTATGCCGCCTAATTTTAAATCAAGGGGGATAAGAATGAAATATATACTATATATAATATCTGTGGCACTTATAACAATGGTATTAATATACGTTGGATACATAAAGGAAAGTTTGCTGCCTAAAGAACTCATAAATGTTTTGCTTAAAAAATCCAAAAAGAAAATACTTTCTTACCTGCAAAACAAAAAAAGTGCCAATATACTCGAACTCCAAGACATAATAAAGGACGTCAAAGGCCGCGTATGGTGGAGTAAAAGGCAGGTTAAGGTAACCGAGCCAGAAAAATTTGTTGATTTGGTTATCGATGACCTATACAAAAATGGACTTATTAAAATAGATTATAAAGGCGGCATTAAGGTGATTAACCTTGTTGAGTGACATTCACTTGATTTCTTGAGTTCTTGATTTGTTTGACAATTCGACCAAGCTATATCTAGAAAACTTTGGACTTTATAGTATAAGATGTTGCAAAATCTATAGGAAAAAAGTTCAATTCATATATAATCAACTACAGAATTATTTATTCCATAGTTTAGTATTATTTTTGTTTAAATAATTTTGTTTAAATAATAATGAAGCTAAGAATGTTGAATAGACATAAAACGTAGCAGGCGCTAAATGTAAGCCTGCTAATTTTTATTAGTTAAATGGTATCTAATTTAAATTGCTCTTGTTTTTATATGGCAAAACTTTTCCTTAGCTGTCGAAATCATCACTGGAAATATAATAAATTCATCGATTATTTTTTTACCTGTAGGAGTTAAACAGTTTTTTTAACTTCTTATTTTATTGAACCTATTCTGAAACAAGATGAGGTAGGAATATTTAAAGCAGGATAAATTCTCCCTGCTTGAGCTGTTAAACTATTATCCCAACCGATTGGTTTATTTCATAGTTTTTTAAATTATATAGAAAAGTTTATATATAAAGTTGGTTTAGAGAAGTTATTTTAGAACAAGATATGCTAACAATTTAACCATAACATTATAAGTTGAGCCAATAATGATATAATATTTTTTATCATACACGTTTATTATCTTATTTTTAACGCATAATAATCTCTATTTTCAAGAGTCGTTTTTATTTCAATTCTTAAAAGGTCAACTTTAGTCTGACATGATCTTTAATGTATATCATTTGAAGAACATTGCTGACTTATTACAACAATTTCACTCTTCGACGGAGTGTAGATTAAGGAGAGAGAATTTTTACAAAAACTATCAAGAATACTTGATAACAGTGAGAAAGTAAAAGGTTAAAAGGTGGTATAGAGCGCAGCAATCACTTGTCCCAATTGACAAACAACTCAAGAAGTCAAGAAATCAAGTGAATGTCACCAATACACACTGCCTTGTGTGTCGGTAATAGAAATAGCGAGAAATATAAAGAATATTGAAGAATAGTAAAGCTAATTTAAAATAACAAGGGAATATACTAAAGTGTAATAC